>SFDP01000074.1 GCA_004558185.1 Lachnospiraceae bacterium
ACCTTCTCTTTTTCAGGTTCCTGTGCTATGACAGAATCATAAAAGCCCTGCCTTGGACGGATCCCGCTAATGTTCATCCGGGTTTCCTTCTGCAACAGGAATGGTCATGGAAAAGTCCTTATCCCTTAATTTTTTCAGCCTTGTCAGCACGGATTCCTTTGTGGAAGTCCTTCTTTTCTTATTCTTCCCGATCTTCAGGACCCCCTTTGCATATCCAAGATATCTACTCTTCCTCGCCATCGTCTTCCTCCTCTGAACGGACTTCCTCTTCCGGCTCCTCATCCAGTGCATCCAGATAATCCTCATCGTCATCGTCCAGATAATCCATATCCGGATCCGGTATATCCTGCTTTTTCTTTGCCTTTCCGGACTTAAAGTACATAAATCCTCCAATACCGCCTAATGCCAGAATTAGGATTACTCCCATGATTCCTGTCACATTCGGGCTTTTCTTCTGGGTTTCCGGTTCCGCTTCCTCTTCCTTCGGCTCTTCCTTTACTTCCTCTACGGTTGTTTCCGGTTCCGATGGTTGTTCCTCAGTCCCGGTCATACCCTGGGATGCCATATATGCTTCCACTTCCTCATCTTCCATTAAGGTCAGAAGATCCGATTCATCCACCAGATTTAAGAAGTGTACAGTCTCGGTTCCCTTATCATCACGATCAATGATGATATAAAAGAAGTTGCCGGATTTCGTAGTCACCGTAATGAACTGCTTGCCGCCGGCCTCAAAGGAACCATAGTCATCTACCAGGTTCATGTTTCCATCAGGGGTAAGCGGGCCATAGTTTTCCTCTTCCGGTTCCTTTTCTGCTTCCTTCCCTTCACAATAATGGTAATCATAGATACAGACTTCACAGTCCTCATTGATGCGGTCCTCCGTACATTTTTCCTCACAGATACACTCCGCTTCTTTTCCCTGTGCAAACACAGTAAGTGGTGCAAATCCCACTAATGCGGCCATTCCAACAAGCACTCCTGATACGAATTTCTTCATCATCTTAGTTATCTTCATCCTGATCATCCTCCTCATTCTCATCAAACAGATTTTCCTCATCCTCCGCCGGCTTATCCCCGGCATGATTCATGGTTACAGGTTCAGGCATTTTTACCTGACCGTTTAACAATTCCTGCAATTTTCCGCTGCCTGCCAGCTGTAAGAACTGCGCCAGCTGTTCAGGAGATAAATTGTAGGATGCAACATCACTCACAATCTGATGGTTTTCCTCTTCCTTGAGCTTCGCCTGCAGCTGCTTCACCTTTTTCTCCGCTTCATCTCTCTTTGCGATTGCCTTTTGCAGATCTTCGCGGAGCTTACCGTATCCTTCCATAAGGTTGATTGCACCCCAGATTCCAAGACCTGCTCCAAGTGCGATTACAAGTGTCTGTAATGTTCCTACTGCGCTCTGAAAAAATGCCATATTTCAATTCCTCCAAAATATTTTTTCGTGATATATTCATTCCTTTGCCCCGACCAGGGAGGCTGTTTACAGTTACGTGCCGGATCCCCTGCAGTGGCATCCGGCTATGCGCGCATATCGCCCGTTTCCAGGCATAATAAAAAGCCCCTATCTTCCGACCTTTATCGCCGGATGGTAAGAGCTGATTACTCTGTTAAGTCGATGACTTCGTATTCATCATCTGCTTTCAGTTTCAGTGTGTGGCTTAAGAATTTCACCACATCAAAATAGTTCTTCTTGTCATAATCTGCCGTCAGCCTGTAATTCGGATGCTGCGTCAGATCATACTTGTCGGACAAAAATGGTCTTACACCACGGACCTGCACAATACATTTCGAGCCGTCCATGACCGCCAGTTCATCCATTGTCATCAAATCTTTGCCAAGCTTCTGATAATTCATGCTGTAGCTTTCCTGGGAACCCTTCGACTGCCCGGTATTGTACATATCGATGGTCTCTTTTCCAAGAATTGCATTCAGGTCTTTTAAGGTCGTCTGCTCGGTACCACCAAGGAAAATCTGGGAATCCATATTGCCGATGATTGTATCTGCATTATCCTTATAGATTGCCTTAAGCTGTGATTTTGCCTGCAATACCAGGCATGCTGATATTTCCCTGCTTCGGATGGTTGCAACCAGCTTTTCCAGATTCGGGATCTGTCCGATATTGGCCGCCTCATCAATCAGGCACCGCACATGTACCGGAAGTCTTCCCCCATACACATCATCCGCTTTCTCACAAAGGAGATTAAACATCTGCGTATAAATCATGGAAATCAGGAAATTGAAGGTGCCATCCGTATCCGACATGATTAGAAACAGGGCTGTCTTCTCATCTCCCAGAGTGTCCAGCTCCAATTCATCATAAGCTGTCAGATCCCTGAGCTCCTTGATATCAAAGGGCGCCAGTCTTGCACCACAGGAAACCAGAATGGATTTGGCTGTTTTTCCGGCTGCCAGCTTATACTTGGCATACTGCCTTACTGCGAAATGGTCCGGGTTCTGCTCTGCAAGTTCCTCAAACATCAGATCCACCGGATTCTTGAACTCTTCATCATCCTCCCGGACTTCCATTGCGTTGATCATTTCAAGCAGGGTAGAAAAATTCTGCTCCTCTTCCGGAGCCTCATAATGGATGTACCCAATCAATGCGGTGTAAAGCAGTGTTTCCGCTTTCAGCCAGAAATCATCTCCACCTTTGCTCTCCCCTTTTGTATTGGCAATCAGTGTTGTTACCAGTTTCAGAATATCCTTCTCAGAATGGAGATAGGCAAATGGATTATAATGCATTGATTTTGTAAAATTGATGGTATTAAACACCTTCATCCGGTACCCGTTCTTATACAGGGCATTTCCTACTTCATTGACCAGACCACCCTTTGGATCAGTCACCACGTAGGATGAATGCATCTGCAAAAGATTTGGCTTGATAAAAAACCTCGTCTTACCGGAACCTGAACCACCAACCACCAGAACATTCTTATTTCTGGCGTATTTCGGAATTTTCGGTCTGCTGCTCATGGTGATCCGCTCTGTCTGGGACAGAATTACATTGTTTGCAAACACCGGATCCTCAAAAGGCTCGATATCTGCATGCTTTCCCCATCTGGCAGAGCCATACTCCTCATTATGCCGGAACTTTTTTGCGTTTTTCCCTTTCAGATACACTGCCAGCCTGAGCGCTGCACCACAGGCGATGCCTACCAGCAGGTCAGTCGGATAAAAACTTGGCAACGGATTGGAAAATGCCTTTGCTATCAGTCCATCCAGTACAATGCTCTGTACTTTCTCAGACGCATTGGCACCTACCGCCAGCCGCCACATCTCTCCCAGATTGGTAGCAGCCAGTCCCAGAACAATATAGGGAATGTTCAGGATCAGCTGCTTTTTTATCTGTTTCATATTCATCGCACCTTCTCCTTCTTTTTCTCTGCCACTTTCCTTGGAATCGCTGCCACAATCTCCTTGAATTTCTTCAGTTTCTCAAGAACACTCGGGCGCTCCTTTGACCCCTTCTTCACCTGCTTATCTGCATAATCCTGCAAGATTTTTGTAATCACATCCATATCCTTTGCTTTGAAGAATATGGTATATACCGGAGGATCTGCTTTCTTGTCCTTTACAACTGCGAAATCAACTCCATACTTTTTGGCGATCTTCTGAAAATCCTTAAGCCCTTCATCAGCAAGCGGAATAGATGAGACTCCCTGGCCCTGACGAACCAGAGTCTTGATTGACTGCTTTCCTTTTGTCGGATGGATTTTTTCACCCACAGCTTTCCCGACCGCCTTTGTTGGCTTTCCTACCACTGTACTTAATGCTTTCATAAATAATTTCAGCGTAGGTTTGGATACTCTGACAGCAATGCGGATGGACTTGTCCGCAGCCTCCTTGCTTACTTCTTCATGTACCAGCTTTCTCACTTCCTTCCATGTATCTATTCTTCTTTTCTGCTCTTATCCACACCAAGGACTCCCCTCATGGTGGATGATGCCACGTGAAAGCGATTTGCAATCGCAATATCCGTAAGCACCGTTTCATTTACGGCGGCTCCACAAACCACAAGAATCCTGGAACGTCTCAGCATATCCTCTGACATATCCAGATAATCCTTATATTCATCTGCATTGCTTACGTCAATTACCTCCGGAAGTGACAGTAACGGGCAGATCGGTGTGTAGCCTGCTTCATACAGTTTCACCTTTTAATGCCATCTGGCACAAACGGTCAAACTGATGCCTGACAGTCATTTCATCCTTAGAAGAAGGTTGCCCCATACGAGTTCACCTCCTCCCGTTCCGAATGCCAAGGCTTTTGCCTTTTTTCCCTTCCGGTGTATCTCCCAAATGAAACCGGGGAGATGTTCGGGTGGATTGAAAGTAAGCGCTTAAATATTGCCCGAATAGAATAATCCTCAAAAATCTTTCATAATGGAGTTGGTGTTGTAGTCTTTTGCTACGACTCGAAACTCAAGT
>SFDP01000075.1 GCA_004558185.1 Lachnospiraceae bacterium
CAAAAGCCCCTAACTATGATACCTACGGATTGTTACGTACTTCGTACTCCCACAATCCTGCAAAATATTCGCATATCGTGGTGCTTACGCCCCACTTTTTAGCTCATATTTTGGCGGGTCTCAAGGACATTCACCCACATTTGAGCAAGCTCATGTGGGTTCAGACCTTTTGACCCTGGTATCAATAAATGATATCAGGGGCAAAAGTCCCCAACGATGATACAGTAGTTTATCCCAATCATTCCGACTCAACAGCCTACATATCATCAGTATAAAAATGTATGAATTTTCGTACATATAAATAAATGAATCAAGTTGACATGAAAAAAGGGCGGTGCTATGATAATAAAACAAGGCAGCCGCCTTTTTCTATCAGATAGCTTAATAGTGGGCAGGGTGATGCACTAGTAGAACGTAAAGTTATTATCTGGATCGATTGGATTCCAATGGCTGATGAAAGAGAAGCTTTTATGACATCCATAGGTATGCTTGTTTCGAGTATGTTCCACTAGAGAAGATGGGGAGCTATCGTGGATATTTTTACGTTTACGAAACCGACTCCCGTAGTCGGTTTTATCTTTTTAGGAGGACAACAATATGGCAATTTTTACAGGAGCAGGAGTAGCAATTGTAACACCGTTTTTTGATAACGGTAAGGTAAACTACGAAGAATTCGGTCGGCAGATTGAGTTTCAGATCGAAGGAGGAACCGACGCCATTATCGTATGCGGAACCACCGGAGAGGCCTCTACTCTTACCCATGAGGAGCATCTGGATGTAATCCGCTACTGTATTCAGACGGTTAAGGGCAGAATTCCTGTAGTTGCAGGTACCGGTTCCAATTGTACTGAAACGGCAATCTATCTGTCTAAGGAGGCAGAGGCGGCAGGGGCAGACGGTCTGCTGATCGTTACGCCCTATTATAACAAAGCTACACAAAAAGGACTTTATGAGCATTTTAAGCTGGTGGCAGAGGCAGTAAAAATTCCCATTCTCTTATATAACATTCCGGGAAGAACCGGAGGGGTGAATATTTTGCCTGAAACCGTAGTGCGCCTGTGCACTGAGGTGGAGAATATTGTTGGGGTTAAAGATGCTACGGGAAACATTTCTCAGGTAGCTAAGCTGATGGCTCTGGCAGACGGAAGAGTGGATTTATATTCCGGAAACGATGATCAGATTCTTCCCCTTCTTTCTTTGGGAGGAATAGGAGTTATTTCGGTATTGTCCAATATTGCACCCAGACAGACGCATGACCTGTGTGCCAAATTTTTTGAAGGTGACGTAGAGGGAAGCCGACAGATTCAGTTAAAGGCCATTGAGTTAATCGATACATTGTTCTGTGAGGTGAATCCCATTCCGGTGAAGAAAGCCATGAATCTGATGGGATTGAAGGCCGGCCCGCTGCGTCGCCCTCTGACCGAGATGGAGGAAGAGAATGCAGTAAGGCTTGAAAAGGCAATGAAGGACTTTGGCATCTTATAAAGGAGAAAATACAGGAATGACAAAAGTAATTATGCATGGCTGCAATGGAAGGATGGGGCAGGTGATTGCCGGCCTGATTCGGGAGGATGAGGAGCTTCAACTGGTGGCAGGAGTTGATGCCTCTGATCATATTACCAATCCCTTTCCGGTATTCGGGCGAATTCAGGACTGTACGGTAGAGGCGGATGTAATTATTGATTTTGCAGCCGCTGCGGCAGTGGATGCTCTGCTGGATTTTTGTGCTGCAAAAAAAATACCCTGTGTACTCTGTACCACAGGTCTTTCTGAAAAACAATTAGAGAAGGTGGAAAGGACTGCCGGGGAGGTAGCGATTCTAAAGTCGGCCAATATGTCCCTGGGCATCAATACTCTGCTTAAGCTGCTTAAGGAGGCCACAGCAGTTCTTGCTGATTCCGGCTTCGACATTGAGATAGTGGAAAAGCACCATAATCAAAAGGTGGATGCACCGAGCGGAACGGCGTTGGCACTGGCAGACGCCATTAATGAAGAACTGAATAATGAATATGAATATGTATACGACAGAAGCGGGCGAAGAGAAAAGCGCCATCAGAAGGAAATCGGAATTTCGGCAGTCAGAGGAGGTTCCATTGTGGGGGATCATGATGTGATTTTTGCCGGAATGGATGAGGTAATTACCTTTTCTCACACCGCTTATTCCAGAGCGATATTTGGAAAGGGAGCTTTGCAAGCAGCTAAATTTCTCAAGGGGAAGCCGGCAGGAATGTACCGGATGAGTGATGTAATTGATGCTGCCGTAAGATAAAGCAAAACCGAGCCTTTATGGGGAAGGTGAGAGTTGACATAACGGAGGAAAATCAAGCAAAAAACGGAAGAAAGAAGGAGGGACAAAAAATGGATAAGAAATTGGATACGATGGAATTGGTTTATTTAAAGAGTTTATCCAAACAGTTTCCGACCATTGCATCGGCGGCGACAGAAATCATTAATTTACAGGCTATTTTGAATCTTCCCAAGGGAACAGAGCATTTTCTGACGGACATTCATGGTGAGTATGAGCAGTTTAATCATGTGTTGAAGAATGGCTCCGGTTCGGTAAGAAGAAAGATAGATGATGAATTTGGCAATACCTTGAGTATGCGGGATAAAAAGAGCCTTGCCACATTAATCTATTATCCGGCAGAGAAGCTGGAGGTAGTTATGGAAGAGGAGGATAATCTTGAGGACTGGTATAAGATCACCCTTCACCGTCTGGTGCAGATGACCAAACGTGTGGCCTCAAAATATACCCGGTCAAAGGTGCGTAAGGCTTTGCCGGCAGACTTTGCCTATATCATTGAAGAAATGATTACGGAAAAGGAAGAGGTACAGAATAAGGAAGCCTACTATAATGAGATTATCAATACCATAATCAAGATCGGGAGAGCACCGGACTTTATTAAGGCTCTCAGCTTCCTGATCCAGAGGTTGGTTATAGATCATCTGCACATTGTGGGTGATATTTATGACAGAGGAAAAGGCCCCCATATTATCCTGGATACCCTGAGTAACTATCATTCAGTGGATATCCAGTGGGGAAATCATGATGTGGTATGGATGGGTGCAGCAGCGGGGCATTTGGCCTGCATTGCCAATGTTATCCGCATCGCTACCCGCTATGGAAGCCTGGATACCATTGAAGACGGCTATGGAATCAATCTGATTCCTCTGGCTACCTTTGCTCTGGAGGCTTATCAGAACACCAACTGTGATATCTTTACGATTAAGTATAACACAGACTATAATACCAAGGACTTACAGTTGGATATGAAGATGCACAAGGCCATCTCCATTCTCCAGTTTAAGCTGGAAGGGCAGGTGATTCAACGTAATCCCGAATTTGGTATGCAGGATCGGCTGCTCTTGGATAAAATCGACCCGGAAAAGAAGACGGTAATCGTGGAGGGGAAAGAGTATGCCATGAAGGATGTGGATTTCCCCACCATAGATTTTAAGGACCCCTATCGCCTTACTCCGGAGGAGGAGCAGGTAATGGAGCGTCTGCGTCTGGCTTTCATTCACAGTGAGAAGCTGCAAAGGCACGTTCGCTTCCTGTTTGCCAAAGGAGGGCTGTATAAAATACATAACTCCAACCTTTTATATCATGGCTGCGTTCCTCTGGATGAAAAAGGGAATTTTCAGAAGGTAAGCATTGACGGCAAGGCTTATGCAGGAAAAGAGCTTTACGATGTGCTGGAAAATTATGCCAGAAAAGGCTACTATTCCCAGGATATGCATGAGAAGAGAAGAGGGCAGGATATGCTTTGGTACATCTGGGAAGGCCCCAAGTCCCCTGTTTTTGGCAAGGACAAAATGACCACTTTTGAGCGCTACTTCATTGCAGATAAGGAAACCCATAAGGAACAGAAAAACAGCTATTATCGATTGTTGGATCAGGAGAAGGTATTGAACAAAATCCTGGAGGAGTTTGGGCTGCCTACTACCTGCTCCCATATCGTGAACGGCCATGTTCCGGTGGAGCTGAAGAAGGGAGAAACACCCATTAAATGTGGAGGAAAGCTTCTGATTATTGACGGAGGCTTCTCTAAGGCTTATCAGGGAAAAACAGGAATCGCAGGATATACGCTGGTGTATAACTCTCATGGAATGTATCTGGTTGCCCATGAGCCCTTTGAATCTACGGAGGCAGCTATCCGCAAGGAGAGCGATATCTTCTCCGATGCGATTCTGGTAGAGACTGCACCCAAACGGATCAATGTGGCAGATACCGATAAGGGAGATGAAATCCGGGAGAGTATCAGACAACTGGAGGATTTGCTTTTGGCTTATCAGAACGGCATACTGGTGGAAAAAGGCGTTTAGATTGAAAAGTAAGCTTGATAGCTTATTTTTCAATCCGGGATTTGTGCCGAAGCGTCACAAATCCTTTGATCGCAGAGCCGAATCTGAAATTCGGCTCCAGAGGTTAAGAAAACGCTGTACAAGAAAAGGTTAGAGCTGCTGAAGGGCTTCAGCAGCTCTAACTGATTTACCTCAAATTATCGGGTAACATCATTCGTCATGTCCTTTACTCCACGACCTACATCCTGAACGGCATTTCCGGCATCCTCTACAACGTTGCCAACGGCGTTTCCGGCATCATCAACCACATTTCCGGTGGTATTGTTATTCCCATTTACTTCATTTCCGGGAACCTGACCATTTTCACCGACAGGGTTGTTGTTGTCAATGAGATTGCCATTTCCGTCAACAATAGGCTCTGTTGCAGCATCGGCGTTGTTGAGAGTATTGTTGTTGGTATTGGTGTTTGGAGCTTCTCCCACAGCGGGGGTTTCAGTCGTGTTGTTTCCGGGAGGAAGAGTCTCCTCCCCGGTGTTCACCATATCCTCTCTGGCAGGGGTATTGGAGGTACCGCAGCCACAGCCAACCACAAGACCCATCATGGCTACAAGGGCAAAAATTGCCAGTAAATTAGATAAATTTTTCATGACATTCTCCTTTTCCTATTTGAACTTTTTCGTTTGTTCTATAGTTAGTATGGAGAAAAAATGTGGTTTTATACTGATGAAAAAAATTTTTTTGTTTATCAAAAGAAATGGAGTTTGCTATGAGATTTCGCCCATGTATTGACATTCACAATGGAAAAGTAAAACAGATTATCGGGGGAAGCCTGAAGGATATGGGAGATCAGGCTGAGGAGAATTTTGTCTCCGAACTGGGAGCCGAGGCCTATGCCCGTCTTTATCAGAAGTATGGACTGAAAGGCGGACATATTATTCTCCTTAACGGTAAGTCCAGTCCTTATTACGAAGAGACCCGAAATCAGGCATTACAGGCACTGCGGTGCTATCCCGGCGGCTTGCAGCTTGGAGGAGGGATAACCGTAGAAAATGCGGCAGAGTATTTGGAGGCAGGTGCTGCAAAGGTGATCGTAACCTCTTATGTTTTTCGAAATGGAGAGGTAGATTTTGAGCATCTGGAAAAATTGTCGAAGGAGGTGGGAAGAGAAAATCTGGTGCTGGACTTAAGCTGCCGTAAAAAAGAAGAGAAGTATTATATTGTTACGGATAGATGGCAGCAGTTTACCAAAGTGATTCTGGAAGAAAAAAGTCTGGAGCTATTTTCCCGTTATGCAGAAGAATTTCTTATCCATGCAGTAGATGTAGAGGGAAAGGCAAGCGGAATAGAAGAAGGGGTGGTCAACCTGCTGGGAGAATGGGGAAAGCTGCCCATGACCTACGCCGGTGGCATCCGCAGCATGGAAGATCTGCAAAAGCTGGAAGCTCTGGGAAAGGGGCAGATTGACTTTACTGTGGGCAGTGCACTGAATCTGTTTGGCGGACAGTTGGAATTTGCAGAGCTGGTGCAACGGTTTTAAATTAACTACACCATATCACTTGTTCAGAAAAATATACTGCGTGAATAGTTACTAGTATAACGGTTTCAAAATAACCCGACTCTATAACTTGACTATTTTTTCGATTGCACAGCTTCAAAATCCTCAGCGTAGCCCGCTACGCCTACGTTT
>SFDP01000025.1 GCA_004558185.1 Lachnospiraceae bacterium
CATTCAAACAGAATTGTAAATTTATATGGCGAAGTAACCACATGAGCAAAAGGAAAGCTGCCAAGCAGCGATTTTGCGAATGGGGTTCTGAATAGTTACAATTAAATAAAATAGTTTCAGGTAAAACAACAATTTGCCGAGTTTGAGTAACGGATAAAATCCCGGAAATGCTGATAAAATGGGCATTTTCGGGATTGCTTTATGCTGCTTGGCTTTAAAATGGCTCTAATTGTTTTCGGGAATGTCATTCTCCAAGTAACAACGGAACGCTTTTACGATATAATCAGAAGCCCCTTTTCCATATTTTCAATCAGTTATGCTTTTTATATAATCGTTTGAATATGCGATGATAAGCATATCCCTGTAGGATTTACTACAAGCTATGGATACGTTAGTGCTGTTTTCCTGTATAAACTGCCATATTGTAAGCGAAGAGAATGACCGTTCTCTTTCAGGTTATCTTCCACAGGCAAAAGTATAATGCAAAACATGACATACAGTTGTCGTGTTTTACATAGTATAATGGTAACTGTAAAAGGAGCGGACATGAAAATAGACAGGCATATTGGAATTTTATCGGTGCTGTTACAAAAAGATACGGTTACTGCACCTTACCTTGCAGAACAGTTTGAAGTTTCAAGACGAACCATAAACAGGGATATTGAGGATTTATGTAAGGCAGGGATACCTATTGTGACAAAGCAGGGAGTAAATGGCGGTATCTCAATTATGGAGGATTATAAATTAGATAAAACCCTGTTCACACAAAGAGAAATGCAGGATATCCTTGCAGGGCTTCGCAGTCTTGATAGCGTAAATGGAACAAACCGCTATGGAAAGCTGATGGAAAAGCTGTCAGCGGGTTCATCTGATTTCATGGTTGGAAACCAGTCGGTACTGATCGACTTATCCTCGTGGTATAAAGAGGCACTTGCGCCTAAAATTGAATTGATACGCTCATCGATCGATAAATGTAGAGAGTTGGAGTTTGCGTATTATGCTCCCAAGGGAGAATCGGTTCGCCGGATAGAGCCCTATTATCTGATATTTCAGTGGGCAAGCTGGTATGTGTGGGGCTGGTGTAAAAAGCGAGAAGATTTTAGAATGTTCAAACTAAACCGTATGGAGCATCTGCAAATATCAGAGAAAGCGTTTGAAAGAAGGCAAGTGCCGATGCCGGACTTAAGCAATGAAAAGATATTTCCGGGTGGAATAAAGGTGAAGGTTCTGTTCGAACCGGAATGTAAATGGCGAGTGGTAGAGGAATTTGGAAGCGAGAGCTTTATAGAGCAGGAAGATGGAAAACTTTTATTTCAGGCAGATTATACGGATAAAGAAAATCTGGTCACTTGGCTGATGTCTTTTAGAGATAAGGTAGAATTGATTGAACCAGAGGAAATACGAGACGAAATCAGGATTAGCATTGAACGCATGAAAAAGAAATATGAGGGTCGTATTTAGACTATTAAATGGTGAAGAAGGAGGATGGCTATATGGGGTACGGTTGGATTGACGAGTATTTACTTAGTAAAACAGGAGTAACCAAAGACCTGCAGAAGGATTGGAATTCGATTAAGCCGGATGTGACATATGGAGAAATACAAATCCTTCGTTTTCAGAGGAAGAATTTGAGCAGAATATGCAAGAACGTGCAGCAAGATTAAGGAAGGGGTGAACGAACCATGGCATTTGATTATAAAAAAGAGTATAAAGAATTTTATATACCGCAGAATAAACCAAGCATAGTGGAAGTGCCGCCTATGAATTATATTGCGGTTAGAGGAAAAGGGAATCCTAATGCAGAAGACAGTGAGTATAAGCAATCCATTGGTCTGCTCTATGGAATTGCTTTTACGATTAGAATGAGCAAAAGAGGAAATCATCAAATTGATGGATACTTTGATTATGTTGTTCCACCATTGGAAGGTCTCTGGTGGCAGAATAATGTAAAGGGGATCGATTACAGCCGGAAAGAGGATTTTAATTTTATTTCAATAATCAGATTGCCGGATTTTGTGGCAAAAGAAGATTTTGATTGGGCAATAGAAGAAGCTGGGAAGAAAAAGAAAGAAGATTTCTCAAAAGTAGAGTTTTTTACTTATGACGAGGGCTTATGTGTTCAGTGTATGCATATCGGCTCCTACGATGACGAACCAGCTACAGTTGAAATGATGCATGATTTTATGATTGCTGAGGGTTATGACCTGGATATTACGGATAAAAGGTTTCATCATGAGATTTACTTGAGCGATGCCAGACGAGTAGCACCTGAAAGGTTAAAGACGGTAATCAGACATCCAGTGAAGAAAATTTGACAAATTAAATTCCCAGGAAATCTTGATAGCTTAAGATGGGGTATGACATGGATTACATAATACGAGAAATTAAAGAATCGAATACTGTTTGCTGAATATATTTATTTAGTGTCTGCTGATTGATGCTGGAACACTTGATTTTACTGATTTTTCCCCTGATATGTGATACAATATTTGCAAGGATTTCAACAAAACAGATGTGTTTTTATTACAATCATGATTATGCGTGTGATGACAGTCCGGGAATAAAAAAGTTAAAGGATAGAGTAGAATATTAAGATGAAGATACAGGTGAAAAGATTGCTGGAAACAGGAATTCTATTAGGAGTTTGTGTGTGTTTTCTGATTTATTGGAGTAACGACCAAAGAGCAATAGAAAGGATCATTCAAGAGATTGTGGAGTTTGACTTCTCTCCAAGAGAATACCCTATAGACTATAACAAGTACACAGAAGAAGCAGACAGGGTTTATAGAGAGGCATTCTATAAATGTATTACTCGTCAGATTCCACAGGAATATTATAGTGAAATTTTTGGCAGGGCTTACTATTATCATCCTACACTTCGATTTAAAGGATCAGATAAAGCATACTTAGACTTCTTGAAAGAATTGACTTATTATTATTTTGATTTTACAGGAGACGGTCTGCCGGAATTAATAATTGACTATAACTATGAAATTGCGGAAGGGATCGATGTACTTCAATATATTCCGGATGAAAAACGGGTGGAAATTTATGTGGGTATGTATGGAGAAGGATTTCGTCTGGGAGGAGGGCAGGGATACCTATATGATGATATCCTTGAGGACTATAAGTATGTTTCTTTTGGTGAGGATAAGAAATATGATGAGTATGTCACCTTAAGTCACGAACGTAGGGATAACGCTTTTTTATTAAGTGGCTATACCAATACGCTGGACTATTTTAAAGTGGAACTCAGTATGGAAGAAGGAAATCATCTGCTGGAAAGCTGGGGCTGGTTTGCAGCCAGAGAAGAGACACAAACACCCTTGACTTTTGAGCAGGTATTTGGAGATACTTCGCTTTATTTACCTGAGCAAAAGAAGGATGATGGGAGTGCGTTGAAAATATATGAAGCTTTTTTATCAGGGGAAAAAGGTGGGGAAGGAGTTCATATAAATGATATCATAGAAGGTAGGAATGGATCAGAGATTCATTATCTTGTTTGGGATGTAAGTGGTGATGGGATACCTGAATTGCTTATCAATATAGATAATGAATTTTTCTATATATATAAATATGAGGAAGAAACTCTTTTCCTGTGGAATGTTTGGGATAATAGTCGGTTTAATGAGGATTATTATATTTTGGAGAATGGTAATATTCTTACCGTACTGGTGGACAGAAGAAGGGAGCTATATATGCTATATCGGCCAAATTCTATAGGAGAACTGTGGATGCTTCTGAGTTTTGAACGAGAGAAGAATAAGGAGAAAGACTTCCAAAGCACTTTTGATGAGGTGGATGATTATGAGTTTAAATCGAAGGAATGTACTATGGAGGAATGGATAGAAAGAACCAGAGATTATCTGTATACTGATGCGGATGGGGTGGAGAAGGTACGCGGAGCAGCAGAGTGGAAGGAAGTACCTTGAGATTCAAAAGCGAAAGCTGTTAGTATGCTTTATGATGTGTAGTTGCTGAAATATGCGGGAGAGAACGGAATTGCAACATAAGGGGTATTTATGTTTTTTGCCTCTTATAGCTTTGCTGGATCGCTTTCTGTTTTGTTTCGGGTTATGATAAGATACTCAAAGCTGCTTGATCCGGATATGGAAGCATTTGATTTGCTCATTAATACTTTCTTAGAGGCAAAGCAGGTTGCTTCTGCACTTCCCAACAGGAGTGAAAAGTAAGGGGAGATAATCATTCTGTTATGCTAATTAATAAGATTTCCATTATAGTCTATTTCATAGAAATTACCTTCAAAATCATATAAGCATATTGAATTTTCATGCAGTTCAAAAGCCCATCAGACAGCTCTGGCAACAGGACTGTGCATGAAGGGCTTTTTCAGGGATAGCTTATGTCAACAGCACTGCTACAATGGCATAAACAACCAGAGTAACAATCATGTACAGCGAATTCACTGTGGCAATAAATTTATTTGGCTCCTCCGTCGCTATGTAGGATTGTATGCTAAGGCTTGGCGGGGCAGACATATAGATGAATGCGGCTCCAAGCATAAAGGTATTATGTGGATACAGGCGGCTGATAAAAAGAAAAATCGGAATAAAAAGTATTCCCTGTGTCACCACACGAACAAGAATTGCTTTGGCGGCCACTACAATTCTTTTGGCATCAAATTCAAAATTATACCCGACAATTAAAAGAATCAGCGGATTCAGCATAGCCGTAATAATATCCTTGATGGAGGTATAGATGACACCTGCATTAGAGGCTGTAAGCAGCTTTATTACTCCTGTCAGCCCACAAAAAATTCCCAAAACCGCAGCGATAAATACCGGATTGTGAAGGGCGCAATCTACCATAGTGGAAACATCGATTTTCCTTCCTGATTCCACAGCCTGCAGGGCACTGATAAAAACACTGAAACAAAAAAGCATGGTTGCAATATCAAAAATGGCTATATTTGACAGCTTTTCCTCTCCAAACAGACTGATATAAAGAGGAAATGCAATCATACCCCCTTCGTAAACAGAAGTGACAAAAGGCAAATAACGTCTATAGGGCTCTGGCAAAATTGGGCCGGCCAAAAATCCAACGCCAAAAGCAAGCAATAATAAGGCCAAAATAATCAGAAACAGCAATACCATGTTTATGTCATACTCGGCTATAGCCAAAGCATTGAAAATAGCTATAGGCAAAACAATAGAAGTAACCAGCTTCTTTAGTTCATTTGTGCCGGTTTCAGATAACAAATCAGTTTTTCGGCAAAATACTCCTATGGCTAACATGACTAAGATTTTCAAAAGACTGCCTAACGCTTCCACCTTTAATTTCCCCTCACCTTGTCCTATTTACGTTATTAATCCTGCACTTGGCAGAAACACCACACTTTCAACACTCATCCAAACAATTATTTCTTTGTATATGCCAATAATCGATCCAGCAAATCCTTATCATTTCTTGCAGATTGTATTAGGAAAAATAAATCCGGTTCAGTATTAGAGGAAATGGTTAAAACGGTGCCCTCTTTGTTATCGGTACGACCATATAGATATTCGATCGAGGTGTTGAAGGTCAGTGCAATAAAAGCGACCATCTGATAGGAGGGCTCTCGTTCACCGCTTTCATATCTTCCATACCCCACTGCAGACATATTCAATCTGCGGGCCGCCTCTGCCTTGTTGATTCCCAAAGACTTTCGTAAAGAAATTAACCGTTCAGGAATAAAATTCATTTTGCTCCTCTATATTGACAATAACCAATGGCCATTATATGATATACTGACCAACGGCTATACTATATAACATACAGAGTGGATAATCAAGGGACGAGTGTATTTTTCATAAGCAAATTGTGTGGTAATGAATGCTGGTCAGGAAGGCAGGCTTTAAGATATAATGGAATCGTGACAGATAATGCTGATATAACGGAAAAGGTGTCGATCATGACTAAGAAAGCAAACAGTGAGGTGAGAACAATTTATACACCTCAAGGCGCTCTGACCTATGAGCTTTTTCGCAAGGCAGTTAAGAATGTAAATCTCCGTATTGACAGGGAAGGAAGGGTAAAGGTATCAGCCAATCCCCGGGTTCCCATGAGCTTTATTGACGGCTTTGTTCGGGAGAAAGAGAGATTTATCCGTGAGGGAATAGAGAATGTACGGAAGCGAGAAGCAGAAAGAGGAGGCGGAGAGTCAGGCTGGGAGAGTGGAAGGCAGATGTTGGTGCTGGGAAGTCCCTTTATCCTGACTGTTCAGGAAGGAAAAAAAGAGGGTATAGTTCTGAAGGCACCCTATCTTTATCTTCAGGTAAAGCCGGGAGCGGAAGAGGGCAGAAGAGAAGCCATCTGGAAAGCATGGCAGAAGAAGCTGGCCGGCAAGATACTGGAAGAAAGGCTGAGACGAATGGAGAGAATGGTGGCCTCCTATGGTATTGTTTGCCGGGAAATGAGTATCCGGCGAATGACATCCCGCTGGGGCTCCTGTCAGCCTGCCAAAGGCAAAATCACCTTGAATACCAGACTGGTGGAAGCGCCTGTGGAGGCTATTGATTATGTGGTGCTCCATGAACTGGCACACATGAAATATCCTCATCATCAACAGTCCTTCTATGACTTTATTGCCCGTTTTATGCCGGATTGGAAGGAAAGGAAGGAATTGCTGAAGGGGATAATCTAGTGCACCAGCCCTAAAAGTAAACCCTAAATAGGGGGAATATTAGCAAGAAAGGAAATGAAAAATGAACAAGAAAGAAGAAGCAATCGAATTACATAACAAGAAATATAATTGTGCCCAGGCCGTAGCCTGTGCCTTTGCCAAGGAGACCGGAATAGAGGAAAGGATTTTGTTCCAGGCCAATGAAGGCTTTGGCTTGGGAATGGGCTGTACACAGGGCGTTTGCGGAGCCCTTGCAGGAGCGGTAATGTTAGCCGGGTTTAAAAACAGTGACGGAAATATGGATAATCCGGCCTCAAAGGCTTCCACCTATCAATTATCCAGGCAGATGCTGGAAGCCTTTAAAGGAAAAACCGGAAGCACCATTTGTAAGGAGCTTAAAGGGATAGAGACCGGACAAGTCTTATGCTCCTGCTCTGACTGTGTCCGGGCGGGAGTTGAGGTGGTAGAGGAGATACTGGGACTGTAGAAAAACTCGCAGGACAAGATTTTTATAGATATGCCGGTTAAGAAGTACTGCAAGCAAGGCTTACAATAGGCATGGGGAATCACTTTCTTAGTTGAGCAATAGAACAGGCAAGGCCTGTTCTATGCATGGGGATTATTATGGCAAAGGGAAATAACCAGAAGCTAAAATTGGCATACCTGATGAAAATACTATTGGAGAATACGGATGAAACGCACCGTATTACAATGCCGGAGATTATTGCGGCACTGAAAAGCTATGGAATCAGTGCAGAACGAAAGAGTATTTACAGCGACATAGAAAGCCTGCGGGTATTTGGTCTGGATATCATTGGAGAACAGAGAGACAGAGTATACTGTTATTATATTGGAAACAGGCAGTTTGAGCTTGCGGAGCTGAAGCTGTTGGTAGACTCGATCCAGGCTGCCAAGTTTATTACAGCTAAGAAATCAAACCAGCTAATAAAGAAAATCGAAGGTCTGGCCAGCAGGTATGAGGCTTCGCAGCTACAAAGACAGGTATATGTGTCAGAACGGATCAAGACCATGAATGAAAGCATTTATTATAATGTGGATAAGATTCATATGGCCATTAGTGCAAATTCCAAGATTACCTTTCAGTATTTTCAGTGGGATGTGCATAAGAAAATGGTTCTTAGGCGAAATGGTGAATTATATGAGGTAAGCCCCTGGGCATTGTCGTGGTCCGATGATAATTATTATCTTGTTGCATTTGACAGTGCTGAGAAGAAAATCAAGCATTTTCGTGTAGACAAGATGCTGCATATTGACAGGAAAGAAGAAAAGCGTGAGGGAAAGGAGCAGTTTGGGGAATTTGATATGGCAGTTTATGCCAGGAAAATGTTTGGAATGTTTTCCGGAGAAGAACAATTGGTAAAGCTGGAATGTGTGAATGAGCTTGCAGGGGTGATTATTGACCGATTTGGCAAGGAGATATCTATTAAGCAGGTAGACCGGGAACACTTTGCCGTAAACGTCAGAGTGGCTGTCAGCAGGCAGTTTCTGGCATGGGTAATGGCACTGGGTGAAGGCGCAAGGGTGGTGGAACCCCAAGCAGTGGTCTGCCAGATGAAGGAAGAAGCCAAAAGACTGATGCAGCAATATAATAAGTAATACCTGCAATAGGCATGAGGAGTAAGATATAGTAAAGACTTAGGGGAAGTTGTCAAAGGAGAGGTAAATCAATGACAGCAGATAGAATATTAGAATATTGCCTTATGGAATTGGAAGGTACGGTTTTAGTGGATAGTTGGGGAGAGAGAGGAATATTTTACAATCCAGCCAACAAGCTGAAACGTGGTATATATATTCTGACTGTTAAAGAAAAAGATGGAGAAAATGATAATAGTTCTAGATTAAATAGAGAGAATATATATCGTGTAAATTTAGGGGTTCGTAAGCATACCTTTGAGAAGCTGTTTGGAACAATACCTAAACGTCCGGCTAAAGGTGGAATTGTGGATATGGAGTATGACTTTACCACCCTAAATCAAATTCTCCCACACCCAGTATATGCCTGGATGGGCTGGATATGCACATTAAATCCGTCAGAAAGTACATTCGATAGATTAAAGCCATATATTCTGGAGGCATATGAATACGCAAAAGAGAAATATGCTAAGAAAAAAATATAGATATGAATTGGCAGCTATTTTATAGCTGCCTCCTCTAAATAATCTCCATTTCCACGATGCGGCTGTACTCCCGCAAAGCATAGGTGCCATCGTGGGCTTCCCCGCAAAGGGTACGGGACATATTACCGCCGGAAGTGATTCTGACTACACCAATACGGGCAAGGATAGAGCCTATTTTCTGCCATTTTTCTCTGTCTGTAGTTAATATAGCTGCAGTCTGGAGATGATTTTTCCAGATTTTAAGGGTGTGTAGCCGGTCATAGGCAAGAGGCTTTATCCAGACGCTGCGATAGAGATAGGAGAGCTGCAGGCTGCTGTCGCTGCAAACCAATACACTGATACCATCCGCCTGTAAAATCCTGGTTCCTGTTGAATGCTGTTCCAGTTTTTCGTTATAGAGATTAATGGCATTTTTGGCTTTCATTCCATAATCAATAGGATATGATTTTTGGTTTATCTGCTTAAAAATCTCAAAAAACCTTTTAGCAAAATGCAGTACATCTTCCTGAGAATCGGTATCCACAAAAATACCCTGACAGGAGGAGCAAAGCAACTGATTCGTATCACAGATGGATTGAGCCAGTTCGGCAAGCTGCTGGTCGCTGGCATCGGACTCTGCATAGGCGAAGGACAGCTTGTGTCCCCAGGCAATGATTTTTGTGTCGATATCTACCATATTTTTTGCAGCCCTTACGGCTTCATCGCCTCCCCATACAACTACACCATTACATAGTGCAGCGAGCTTTTTTAAGGTTTCTGTTTCTGTGGAGGGAACGTCAAAAACGTAGAGATAATCTTTCAGCAAAGGCTCAATGCGGACAAGCTCATAAAGCAGCCTTACGGAAAGGCCTGAATCCCCCATGGGCAATTTTAATATATTGATATTCCCGGCAAGTAAGCCTTCTATTACGCTGTATGCAGGTAATACATCTACATTCCCGGCGGCGATATGCAGTAAAACGCCCAGAGGATATCTCTTTCGCATTACTTTTCCATGAAGCGTCATTTCCTCATCACATAATTCAATCCGGCATTTGTATTCCAGACTCTCTTTGGTAAACAGTCCGACCATGTCTGCAAACTGAGCAGAAGTGAGAGGAAAAAGCCCAAGATAGGGCTTAAGGATATCGCCAAAATCCCCTTTAACTATCTTTCCTGCCAACTGATCACAGGCGTTGATTACTATTTCTGTGGGAAGTAAAACACCACTGCTTACAGGCTGGTACAAGTCCCTTTCAATAGAATGGATCAGCCTTTCCTGTTCACTGTTTTCTAATAGTTGTCCTTGATAAAGAATCATGAACCTTACTCCTTCAGGTATTTTTCAGCTCCGGCAGCACAGGTGATAATATCACTGATTCCTACCCTTCCAACAATTTCCAGCCAGGGAGAGGCCGTTTGGCAGGGACACTTTTCACTGTGCAAAATTCCTAAATCATCGGTCATAATACTGAGCAGAGGAGCACCTTGAATCATGGGGGTCAGCAGGTTGACCAGGCCAGGCTTCCCGTTTTCCAAGGGGGAAAAATCATCAGGATTACGAATAATCACTCTGCTGTAGATAGGAACGTGAAAATGGTGATGGCTGCAGTCGGTATATAGAATAGGATGCTCCACAGCACCAAAAAATTCAATTACATTTTCTTCATCAATATCAAGAATCTTCTTTACCAGTCTATAGAACTCATGCTTATCCACCTGTTGGGAATAGAACTGCTTCCAGCCTCCACCCACTGCCACCATACTGCCTTTAGGCATGGAATAGGCTAAGCCTCTGCTTTCCATCTCCTTTAATAGAAAATAGGTGTAGGAGGGAAAGCCCATTGTACGAAGGGGAAACCGGGAGACTGAACAGCGCTCAAAAGCCCTAAGTACCTTGTCCCAGGATAATTTATAGCCGCTGTCCGTCATTTCCAGAGCAAAGGTACGGCTGAGAGCAGGAGCAAAAAAAGTAAATCCATAGGCGGTCTTACTGACTGCGGTCTGGTTTCCGGCAGTAGGCTGGTAGCCGAATATAATATAGTTTACAGGTGTTGCGGACCATAGCCTGTGATATTTTCCTACCCGTATCACCATGTCCAGACCTAAAGAAAGGGTATGAAAATCAAAGCCGATTTTTGACATGGAGCCTCTTGTTCCTGAGGAAGTGGCCTTAATTAGCTGTTTTCCGGGCGGCACGCTTTGGAGGTGATGATGCTTGAAATACAGGGTGGGAAGAAAGGGCAGTCTGACCAAATCCTCCATGCTGCCTATTTTTTCGGGGCAAAAGTCGAATTCATCCAGGATACGCCGGTAATCTGCACAGTTTTGGTATTGAAAAACAGCATTCTCACGCATGGCCTGTACGAAAAGCGCATCTGTACCCTCCAGATCGTAAGGATTTTTATGTTTAAATAGTTTTTTTGTATATTTCATTTTTTTCATCATATGGTAGATTGTTGTATGGATGTCTGGGAAAATTGTATCATAATTGTTTGAAGATTTCTACAATTACCCCTATTGATGCTTGAAGTCAGGATAGGAGTGCCATATAATAAAATGCGAACACAAGACGAATTGTAAGGGAGAGTTGAGCAAAGGCTTTACCATTTTCAGCAAGGCCTGCGCTTACGAGCGGTCAGTATATCAGGTCAAAATAAATGCTCATGGTGAGCTCTGGAAAGGAGAATCCGGAATGCGAAAAAAATTCCTTTTATTGTGCATACTGCTTGATCTAACAGTCATAGGCTTAATCCCCTTAAATTTAATGCTGTTTAATCTGCCTGAGGCCATCAGCCTGGTGTGTGCATTATTAGTCATCGCAGCCACAGCTTTGCTTTTTATCAAAGGTCATTTCAGAAAAAGAGTCAGGGTATTGGTGTGTATATTAGCGGTTTTCACTATAGCAGTATCGGTATTGGGCAGCTATTGCCTTCCCTATTGGAATAGTATAATGTTTCGCCGAAATACAGATTATTATTCTAAACCGTATAATCAGCTTCTTGGCTCAGATGAGGCAAAGGAAGATCTTGCCTATGCAATGAGGTATCTCAGAAAGCTCCATCCTGCCTTATATAAGGATATTCCGAAAAGTGTAAGCTTGCAATATGAAGCAGTGAAGGAAGAATTAGAGCAATGTGAGCAGATAAGTGTTAATGAGCTTAGCCGCAGGATAGAATCGATTTTTTCGCAGCTAAGGGATGCCCACACCCTGGTAAGGGCAAATGATCATGACAGGCATATCATGAAGTATTATCGGCAATGGATAGATGCTGGCTACAGGATTACTGCGGTGAATGGTATTTCTCTAGAACAGCTTCTTGAAGACAACAGCGCCTATTATAGCTTCGAATCCATAGAATGGCAGTATGAGTGGTTACTGGATGACATTGTTACCATAGCAGGCCTTGATTATCTGGGATTGGATATCGAAAAAGGAATCCAATATACCCTGAGGGCAGAAAATGGGCAGATACACACTGAAAGCTGCTTTTTGGAAGATTTTCTTTCCTGGGATGAATATGCAGCCTTCAACCATATTGATGATACAGGTACTGCTTCAGACAGCTTCGTCAGGTATGAAATTGATGCCCAAAACAGCCTTGCCATACTCTACCTTGATGCATGCAATTATAATGATGAATACATCAACTGTGTACGTGAGATGTTTGAGGTGGTGAAGGAAATGAAGCTAAGGCATGTGGCAGTTGATTTGAGAAATAATGGTGGTGGAAATGACCTGGTTATTTCAGAATTTTTCAGATATCTGGAGATGGACCGCTATAAGATTGTATCCATGAGCTGGAGATTGGGGTTTATGTATCCCACCCTGGGAGATGGTATTGCTGTCAACAACAAGTATCAGGATATGCTTTTTGAGGGTAACCTGTATTTGCTGACTTCGGCAGGTACCTTTAGTTCAGCTATGATGTTTGCCGAATATGTGAAGGATAATGAACTTGGTCTGATTATTGGAGAAACACCGGGAAACAATCCTAACGGCTATGGGGAAATAGCAGCCTTTAAATTGCCTAATTCAGAATTATTCATGCAGATTTCCACTAAACGTTTTTATCGGGCAGACAAAAGCTGTAAGGATGAGCTGGTTATCCCGGATATAGAATGTAATAGGGAAGAAGCTATGGCAGAATTGTATAGGTGCATACGGGGAAATTAATCCGTATTTTCTCAAACAGCATATCATAAGATAAGGAAGAAAAAAGCAGAGCAAGAAGCGATTGTAGAAGGGTAACCAAAGAAAAATTTTACAGTCGCTTCTTATTTTTTGATTTTGAGTTAGAAATGACTTACTAAAAAAGAAAAAAAGTGGTAAGATGGATTACGGAAAGCATTGCACATGGAGGTATAGATTGAAAAATAAGCTTGATAAGGAATGGTTGATTAGCATGAAGCAATATTTAACGTACATAAAAAAGGTATGGTATTATTTTATTTTCGGTCCTCTTTTCATGATTTTAGAGGCCTGCGGGGAGTTTATCCTGCCCTACTTAAGCGCAAATATCATTAATATTGGAGCAGCGGGCAGAGATATTCCCTACATTATCCAAAACGGGCTTATGATGGCAGCTATTTCCCTTTGTATGATGATTTTAGGAGTTTTGGGAGTCAATTTTGGTATTCGGGGAGCTTCTCAGCTTGCGGCAGATATCCGTCTGGCTACCTTTAAAAAGATTCAGACCTTTTCCTTTTCCAATATTGATGAATTCTCTACCGGATCGCTGATTACCAGAATGACCAATGATATTTCACAGATACAGAATTTTACACAGATGTTTTTACGGGGGCTTTTTCGATGCCCGGTCATGATTATAGGGGCTATTGCCATGTCTTTTGTGCTGAAACCGGAAATCGGCTGGATTATCTTTGCCATTCTCCCTATTCTGGCGGTGGTTATCGTGGTGATTATGACCGTCAGTGCACCCCGGTATACCAGAATGCAGCAGCAGATTGATCAGTTAAATACAAAGGTTAAGGAAACGGTGACTAATCAGAAGGTAATCAAATCCTTCGTGCGGGAAACTGATGAGATCAGACATTTTGAAAAGGTCAATGGCCTTCTTTTTGAGAAAAGCATCAGGGCACTGAAAATCATGCTGCTTATGCAGCCCCTTTCCGCAGTGATTGTCAACGGAGCCACTCTTGCAGTGGTATGGATGGCAGGCGGACAGATCATGGTGGGGAAAATGGAAATCGGGAACCTGACAGCTTTGATCACCTACTTGACACAGGTGCTCACTGCCTTGAATTTTCTGGCTAATATAATTCTATTAGGCACCAGAGCAGCAGCCTCTAATAAACGGATCATTGAGGTTTTGGAGGCTCCCGTTTTATTAAATGATGATAAAGCAGGGGAAAAGAATCGGACAATCACAGAGGGAAATATTCATTTTGAGAAGGTTTCCTTTCGTTATTATTCCCAGAGAAAAGAAAAGGTGCTGGAAAACATTACTCTGGAAATCGGAGCCGGTGAGCTGGTAGGCATCATCGGCTCCTCCGGCTGTGGGAAATCCACGCTGGTATCCTTAATCCCACGACTTTATGATGTGACTGAGGGGGCTGTCTATGTAGACCATATCAACGTAAAGGAGCTTTCCCTTGCCCATTTAAGAGAAGCAGTAGCTATGGTTTTACAAAAGAATACCCTCTTTTGCGGTACCATTGCCGAAAACTTAAGGTGGGGAAGGGAGGATGCCACCCTTGAGGAGTTACATGAAGTCTGTAAAATTGCTCAGGCAGACGGCTTTATCAGCAGCTTTCCACAGGGCTATGAAACCCGGCTTGAGCAGGGAGGTGCGAATCTTTCAGGCGGCCAGCGTCAGAGATTGTGTATTGCGAGAGCCTTATTAAAAACACCCAAAATTCTGATCCTGGATGATTCTACCAGTGCGGTGGATACGGCTACTGATGCGGCTATTCGAAAGGCCCTCAAGGATAGGCTTCCGGGAGTGACCAGACTGATTATTGCCCAACGCATTGATTCCGTAATCGATGCAGATAAAATTATAGTGATGGACAGCGGGAGAATCGTCGGCCTGGGAAGGCACAGGGAGCTGATGGATTCCTGCAAGGAATACCGGGAGATTTATTTTTCGCAGAAAGAGGAAAAAGATACCGGGGCTTAGGCCTTTTCATTCATCTAAAACGGGAGAAGCTATGGAAAATAAACAAAGATATGAATATTTTGCACAAAAATATGGAACCATAACGGTTGAAGGCGATAAAACCGAAATCAGGGTTCCTGTAGGTATGGATAAAAACAAAGCCATGGGAATGCAGGGAAAACCCAGGGAGTTGAAAAAAACCATTCTTCGTTTGGCTGCCTATCTGGCCTGTGAAAGAAAGCTGCTGGCAGCAGCCTTTCTTTGTATTCTTATACACACTTTGTCTACTCTATCCGCATCTTATCTGCTGCGGCCGATTATCAACACCTTTATTTATTATGCTCCGGGAAAAGAGGAACTGGCTCAAAGGCTGCAAGGGCTCTTTTGGGCATTGCTGCTTCTGGGGCTGCTTTATCTGGTTAGTGGGGCCACCCAGTGGGTTCAGCAAAGGGTAATGCTCAATGTATCACAGAGAACCCTGAAGCATTTACGGCAGGATTTGTATGAGAAAATACAGACGCTTCCTATGAGCTATTTTGACAACAACTCTACCGGAGATACCATGAGCCGTTTTACCAATGATGTAGACGTAGTGGGAGAAATGCTGAATACTACGCTGATTCAATTGATATCCGGAGTGATCACCGTATCAGGAACGGTGATACTGATGCTGATGACCAACTGGATTCTGGGACTCATTACGATTATCGTTACTCCGCTTCTGGTGGCCATCAGTAAGACAATCGTCAAAAAAGGCCGCAGCGCTTATGCCCGCCAGCAGCAGGTTCTGGGAATGCTGAATGGATTTGCTGAAGAAATGATCTCAGGACAAAAGGTGGTAAAAGTATTCAATCATGAAGAAACGGCAGTGGAGGAATTTACCTATCTGAATGATGAAATGAAAAAGACGCAGATCAGGTCACAGTTTCAATCCTCCCTGATGGGACCGATTACCCATCAGCTATGTAATGTGGTTTATGCCGTTACAGCCTGTGCAGGAGGAATCCTCGTGGTCAAAAGAGGCTTCGATATTGGGGGATTGACCATTTCCTTAAACTATACCAGGCAGTTTAACCGACCAATCAATGAAATCTCCATGCAGATGAATACCGTCTTCGCAGCTCTGGCGGGAGCAGAAAGAGTATTTGAGGTATTGGAAAAGGAGCCGGAGAGGAGAGGAGAAAATCTTCTTAAGCCGGAAAGAATAAAGGGGCATATTGAAATGAACCATGTGGATTTTGGCTACGTTCCCGAACGCACGGTACTGCATGATATTACCCTCTATGCGAAACCGGGGCAGAAGGTAGCCTTTGTAGGCTCCACCGGTGCGGGAAAAACCACCATCACCAATCTCCTTCCCGCATTCTATGAGCTTCAGGCAGGAGAAATTAAAATTGACGGAATTCCTATAGAAAAGCTGGATAAAAAGGTTTTGCGCCAAAATATTGCCATGGTCTTGCAGGACACTCATCTGTTCACCGGAACGGTAAGAGAAAATATCCGTTATGGAAGGCTGGATGCCACGGATGAGGAGGTGGAGCAGGCTGCCAAAGCCGCTTCTGCTCATTCCTTCATTATACATCTGCAAAAAGGCTATGATACTTTACTGGAAAATGATGGAGCAGGACTGTCCCAGGGACAGAGGCAGCTTTTGAATATCGCCAGGGCGGCAGTCAGTAAGGCACCTATTCTCGTGCTGGATGAAGCAACCTCCAGTGTAGATACCCGTACAGAAAAATACATTGAAAAAGGTATGGACACTTTGATGAAAGACAGAACTACTTTGGTCATTGCGCATCGTCTTTCCACCGTAAGAAGAGCCAACGTGATCATGGTATTGGAGGAGGGAAGAATCGTAGAAAGAGGGAACCATGAGGAGCTCCTTGAGCTGAACGGAAGGTATGCAAAACTCTGCCACAAAATGGAAGAGCTGGATTAAATTGGGGAAAGAAATACCTATTCCCATCAGAAGGATTCGTATAATACTCCTTTGGCTGCGGATACTATAAGAGGCATCAATTACACAATGTAAAGATGTAATTAAAGGAAGCCGCAATCTACAAACAGGAGGTATGAAGATGACACAATTGTCAGAAAAAGAATTAAGTACGATCAAAGACCTTCTTTCTGAAGAAGAGCTTTTGGTAAAGAAATTTAAGATGCTTGCTGAACATTCCGAAACGCAGCAGCTAAAATGTAAAATGGAAGATATTGCAGCCAAGCACCAGGGACATTTTAATGAGCTTTACCAGAAATTATCTTAAGGAGGAATGACTATGCCTGGAATTTATACCGAAAAAGAGATATATTCAGATGCATTGGCCGCTCAGAAAGCATCTACCAGCAATTTTAATATGGCGGCAAATGAATGTGTACACGAGGATGTGAGAAAGACGGTGATGAAGATTTTAAATCAGGAGCATGAAATCCAAAAGGATGTTTTTGACGGGATGCACGCAGCCGGATATTATCCGACACCGGCAGCAGAGGAAAAGAAGATACAGGATACCAAACAGCAATTCAGCCAAAGTGTAAAATAAATTGTCTAATTTTGGCATTTGTACTATAATAGTAAAAGAGTATGCTGCTGAATTGACAGTCAGACAATACAATAAGAGAAAATGGGGAGGATCAAGATGGCAGACTGGAATGACATTAAAAGAGCATTCGAACGTGAAATGAACAAGCAGGAAGAAGATTTTCACTCCAATGAGGAGAAGTTGCTGCACAGCATTGCCAACTATCTGGGAGCAAATAAAGGGGTTTCTGTGGTAAAGGGCTATAAAACCGACGAGGTTCTGCAATTTTTACAGAAATCTGTACCGGAGATTAAGAGCGCCTTAGGTGGCGAATGGGAAAGCATGGAGGATTCTGCCATTGAAACGCTGGTTTATACCTTAACCAAAAAAGTAAAGAAATCAGCAGATTTTCTTGGATAATAAGGATTAAAAAAGAGGGGAAGATGATTGGATCATACTTCACCTCTTTTTTTATCAACCAATTTTTGCAGTATCCTTACCGACTCCTGGAGAAAAGAGCATAGGCATAAATATCTCCCGATAGACTGGTGTAGAAGCGCACCTCGACTTCGAAGGGGAAATAGCCCTCCTCATGTTTTTGATAGCGGAAGTCATACTTTATTCCGGAACGGCCATTTTTATAAGCAGACAGCAGAGAAGCTCTGGTCAGAGCCTTTGCGGCAATTTCCCGGTCATCAGGATGAACTCTCTGGGAAATGATTTTCCAGAAGATTTCGATATTATCACTTAACGGAAGTGTATCCTCATCCTCCATTGCCTCCAATATGCGGTAAAGATTATTACTTAGGTCGAAAAATACAATCCCCTGGAAGTGGAGAGAAATCGTATCTAATAGCTGGCTCATTTCCTCATTATTCAGATTGCCCTGAACCTTTGGAGCAGTTTTCTCCATTTTAAACTGATAGTCCTCCTGAAGCATTTGTGGCTCAAAGAAGGCAAAATTATTCTTACCGTTGCGTTTTACATGGTAAAGTGCAATATCTGCATGACGGTACAGGGTATCAAAGTCATCTTCGCCCGGAGCCTGGACAGCGCAGCCCGCACTGCAATGGATACAGCGTTCATCATTTTCCCCAATAGAAATACTTGCCAGCTTCTGCAAAAGTGACGTCATTGCCAGAGTAACAGAGTTGACATTTTGTGCTGCACCATGGAGAAAAACAACAAATTCATCGCCGCCGATCCGAATCAGAACATCATCCTTACGAAAATGGGAGGAGAGTGTTTCAGCAATTCCGATGATGGCTCTATCCCCCTGTGCGTGACCAAGGGTATCATTAATCCCCTTTAAATCGTCTAAATCAAGAAGAATTAAAATTCCGGCATTTTCTTTTGAAGAAGCCAGTAAGCGCTTAATCCGTTCAACACCGGAGCCGCGGCGCAAAAGACCGGTCATGGCATCATAATCTGCCCGTCTGCTCATAGCCAGCTTAGCTTCCTGATTAGAGGTAATATCTGTAATATGGACAAACATTTTCACATGCCCACTGAAGGAGTCGGTGAGAAGCTCTACATGAATCTGTACCCAGAGAGGTTCTCCGGTTTTTGATTTCACCTCCCACACATTTTCGAAATCGTAGTTGCCTTCCTGGAATTTTTCCATAAGAGAGGCAGGTGAATAATAGTCACCGGCAGAGACAAAATCCTGATTGGAAAAATCGGCCAGAAGAGTTTTGCAGCCTTCGCTGTAAGAGGTGCCGGAAGCAAAGCCCTCCTGCCAGCGGGGGGAGCCTACGCGCTTCTCCACGGTATCGGAGGTCAGGTCAACCTCAATATAAACCAGGTGATCCTCAGAGTGCTCACTAATGGACTGAATAAAACGAAGATGAGCAATATCCTTTTCGTGCTGTTCGGTTACATCTTCATAAGAAATAAGAGCCGTCACAGGTCTTTCATCCTCGAAGACAGAGGAATATTTAAAATGGAACCAGCGGCATTTTCCGTCTGATGTCTTAGCATGAATATGAGTTTCCCCCAGTGCCTTTCCTGCATGAATATCCGCAAACATCAGCTTCATGGGTTCAATACTTTCGGGAAGAATACAGGGGTCGCTGTCTATCCGTTCTTCTGCGTATGGCTGAGCAAATAGCTGAGAAAAAGCGGAAGCCTTAGAACCGTTTTCCCCCCAGGGACGAAACTGTCGGCGGGCAACATCATAATAGAAAAGCGTACGATTGGAATGCTGGGCAGCAATCTGAAAAATCTGCTCATTCTTTTTCAAACGTTCCTCTGCATTGATTCGTTTTGCCTCTGCAATTTTATACTCATAGGCATTCACCAGAGCCTGCCTCAGGGTTTCCTCATCCTGCTTCTGCTGATCAATATTGCGGGAAACCGCAATAAACAAAATATCATCATCAAAGGGATTAGCCTGCCGGATAGCAGTAGTTTCTGTCCAATGCCATATTTTGTCATGTCCGATTCTTCGATAGGAGAGCTGTATAATCTCTTTACCCTGATTATATTGCTTCCACATACCCTCAGGGAAAAAATTGTCTCTAAAGGCATCCTGATCCTCCGGCGCCATATTCTGAATACGAGGCTCCAGCATCTGCAAAAGGGGACCCTCCAGAGGGGTATCCAGAGTAGTGGCCTGATAGTACTGAATCATACGATAAGTGCCCTTAGTAAGATTAATGGACAAAATTTCAGGAAAAACCAGACGAGCCACCTGCAGCAAACCATCCCGATCTAATCCCTGCTTTCGATTCAGCTCATACTGATCGGTAATATCCCGATGAGAAATAATAGCAGAAATAGGCTTTCCGGATTCATCCTTTAGAGTGGAAAATTCTATACTTATCCTGCGTCTGCTGCCATTGTGCAGGAAAAAGTTTATTTCTGCACCTCCTCTGGGTTCACCTCGGTCTATGGCATTAAAGATTTCATACCAGGTGTCTATACTCTCGGGAGCTATGTTTCCTTTTTGTACATTCCATTCCGGCAGATTATTTATGATTTCAGGAGAATGCAGATTACGGGCGATCTCCGAAGGAACGATGGCTCGCCGACCATCAATCAGATAGTGGTACAGGGTACGATTACTCATTTGCAGGCTGGCCTGGTATTCTTCTTCCACATAATGAAGCTGCTCTTCCTTTGCATAATAGGCAGAACGATCAAATAGTATGCCATATGCCCCAAGCTCTCCCCCGGCCCCGGAGACTACATTTAAGGTTCCCAATACATAAGGCAGGCTTTCCCCGTCTGGCCAAAGCAGACCGTTAAAGGAAAGGGAGCCATTGGAGTGGGGAAGAGCCTGTAACAGGTCTCTAATGGACTCCATTGGTTCCCCTGCCTGAGAGAAAGGACAGGCACTCAGAAGAACCACCATAAATTCTTCTGTAGTACAGGCCAGTATATTCAGACATTCATCGCTGATAAATTCCGGTACCCAATCATTCCGATAAACCAAATGGAACATACCCCTTGAGGGAGTATAGGTAGCGGCCTTTGCCTTTTTGCCGGCTGAATGATGATGCTTAAGGATACTGTTCTTATTCTTCATACCATTCGCCTCCTTGCTTTATGTGCATAATCTGCACAGTAGATATGAAAGATTTTGTTAATATAATTATAACTATTTTGCATAAAACTGACAAGAAGAATGGTAAGAAAAGATAGGATTAAAGAAAAAAACTTCCGCTCTACCGTTATAAATAAAGGGAGCGGAAGCCTTTTCCTGTTTTTACCAGGTGCGGGAGTTTAACTGTTTAAACTGGGCAACCGTAGACACATGGGAATTCAGACCACCGTCTACAGTGAAAACCTGCCCTGTTACATAATTGCTCTCATCAGAAGCAAGATATACACACATATGACCGATATCCTCGGGACAGCCATAGCGGTTAACCATAATATTGCTTAAGAAAATATCCTTTAGTGCCTGGGGAACGTACGCGTCATTTTCAGGAGTAACGATCAGTCCCGGGCGGACACAATTACAACGGATATTCTGCTTTCCATACTGCAAAGCAGTGGACTGGGTCAGCATATCTACCCCGGCTTTGGCACAGGCATAGGCAGTAGAGCCAAGATCGCCCCCGCAGGAAGCCATGGAGCCGATGTTGATGATGGAACCTCCGGTTTCATTTTTCTGCATATAGGGAAGTACGCATTTGGTAGTGTAAAAGGTACCCCTTAAGTCACTCTGGAAAATGTTATCCCACATTTCCAGACTTAATTCATCCACACGGCCATCCTTCAGTCCAACGTTGGCAGCATTATTTACCAGTACATCAATCCTTCCGAATTTTTCCTGAGTGTCAGCCAAAAGCTGTTCGATGCTTTCGGTAACGGTAATATCCATAAAGTGATAGGTTGCTTCTCCACCTTCCTTAGTAATGCTGTCTACTACAGCCTGTCCCTTTTCTTCTCTGCGGCCGCAGATAACGACCTTAGCGCCTTCGGCAGCAAAGAGTCTGGCAATTCCCACACCGATTCCGCTGGTAGAGCCGGTAACAATGGCAACCTTGTTTTTTAATCTGTTCATTTTCAAAACCCTCCTTTTCTTCTATTCCTGACAAGGGAAATATTTCCCTGTCTATATTTAATGTATATCATTGAGTGGAAGAAATCAATACGCATGACTGACATGGGCAGTAAAAATAGGCAAGCAAACAGGATACACTTGAATTTTTGGGCTAAAAAGATATACTTAGATTAATCGGCTGCAGACCGGACCGCGAGTTAAGAATGCAGCAAGGAGGGCGTACAATGGGTACAATTAGCGTTGAGCATCTTTTTCGTGATTATGGTAATGGAAAAGGTGTATTTGATGTGACCTTTCATGTTCAGCAGGGAGAGGTATTCGGTTTTTTGGGGCCTAACGGTGCCGGTAAGACAACGACTATTCGGCATTTGATGGGTTTTTTAAGGGCAAAATCGGGAAGCTGTACGATTAATGGACTTGATTGCTGGAAGGAAAGGGACAAAATTCAGCTTAAACTTGGTTATATTCCCGGTGAGATCAGCTTTTTTGACGATATGACGGGGACAGAGTTCCTTCGCTTTCTTTCTCATTACCGTGGACTTGGCAAAGAAAGCCGGGAAAGAGAATTGGTGGAGCGTTTCCAATTTGATCCTAAGGGAAAAATTAAAAAGATGAGTAAAGGAATGAAACAAAAACTGGGTATTGTGGCAGCTTTCATACATGACCCTGAAATTATTATTCTGGACGAGCCTACCAGTGGACTGGATCCCTTGATGCAAAGCTGCTTTGTCAATTTAGTGGCAGAGGAAAAAAAGAAGGGGAAAACGATTTTGATGTCCAGCCATATGTTTGAGGAAGTAGAGCGAACCTGTGACCACATTGGCATTATCAGGGAAGGGAAAATAGTCGCAGTGGATGCTGTTGAGGCTTTGCGTAAACGTCATATTCGTTCCTATACAGTTATGCTGGAGAGTGAAGCTTTAGCCAAAGCCTTTGCCAGGGATTTAGGGGGTACACAAAGTGGAATCACCGTTACTGTTACAGCGAAGCAGAGTATGGAGGAGATTTTCATGCATTACTATGGAGGGGGAAAAGATGTTTAGTTGGACACTTTATCAAAGAGGGATGAAAGGCAGCCTCAGGATGCTTCTGATTTTTGCAATGGTCATTTCGTTATATGTTTCCGTCATTATCAGTATGTATGATCCTCAGCTTATGGCGACATTGGATGGTTTTGCAGAAGCTATGCCGGAACTGATGGCGGCTGTTGGTATGAAGTCGGGGGCTACCAGCTTACTAGGTTTCATGATATCCTATCTTTATGGCTTTATCCTGCTGATTTTTCCTATGGTTTTCAGTATTCTCTGCGGAAACAGCCTGATTGCAAAATATGTGGACAGAGGCTCTATGGTGACACTGCTTGCAGCTCCCGTCAAAAGATGTACGGTTGCTTTTACCCAACTTCTTGTGCTAATCAGCGGAATACTGCTTCTGGTTCTCTATAGTACGGTATTGGAAGGCATTTGTGCACAAAGGGCATTTCCGGGAGAACTGAATGGAAAAGAGCTGCTTATGCTTAATGGCGGTCTGCTGTGTCTTCACTTGTTTATCGGGGGGATTTGTTTTCTCGCTTCCTGTGTATGCTCGGATACTAAATACAGTATAGGCTTTGGAGCGGGTATCCCCGCATTAATGTATGTATTGCAAATGCTTGCTAATGTAGGAGGAAATGCAGATAAAGTGAAGTACCTCACCTTTTTTACCTTGTTTAATCCGGAAGGAATAGCAGCAAAGCAAGGGGATGCAGTTTGCGGAGTAACTGTTCTTTTCATCGGAGCTGTTATATTATATATGTTGGGAATAATTGTGTTTAGCAGGAAAGACTTATCTATTTAAGCAGTATTGTAAGCCGGATTGTGATCTACGTCGGCTTAGAGGGAAACAAAGACAAAAAGGAGCATATAAATTTGGAAATTACATTAGAAGAATTAAATGCACTAGATAAAGATACCTATCAAATTTTGGACATTCGCAGTGAAACGGAGCTTTCCTACGGGAAAATTCCGGGAGCCATTGCCATTAAAACAGAGGAGCTTTTGGCCAATCCCCCCCAGGACAAAAGCAAGCGCTACGTGATTTGCTGCCATAAGGGCTGCTACAGCGTTAAGGTGGCCGGTGAGCTTTGGGACGAGGGCTATGATGCAGTCAGCCTTGCAGGAGGCTATGTTAATTGGCTGATGGATCAGGTAAAAAAGCAGGAAACTAAGGAAATCTGCGAGGGAGTTGAACGAAGTCTGCAGAAAAAATTTAGGAAAACCATCTGGACTCGTTTTACCAGAGCTATTAAGACCTATGAATTGGTAAAAGAAGGGGACAGGATTGCCGTATGTATTTCGGGAGGTAAGGACTCCATGCTGATGGCAAAGCTGTTCCAGGAACTGAAGAAGTACAGCGATTTCCCTTTTGAAGTGAAGTTTCTGGTCATGGATCCGGGCTATAGTGCGGCCAATCGCATGGTGATTGAGGAAAATGCCCGGAAGCTGAAAATTCCTGTACAGGTTTTTGAATCGGATATCTTTGATTCCGTTTATCATGTGGAAAAGTCTCCCTGCTATCTCTGTGCAAGAATGCGCAGAGGTCATCTGTACAGCTTTGCCAGAGAGCTTGGCTGCAACAAGATTGCTTTGGGACACCACTATGATGATGTGATCGAAACCATTCTTATGGGAATGCTTTATGGGGCACAGATTCAGACTATGATGCCAAAGCTGCACAGCACTAATTTTGAAGGAATGGAGCTGATTCGCCCACTATATCTTGTGCGGGAAGAGGAGATTAAAAAATGGCGGGATTATAATGACCTTCATTTCATCCAGTGTGCCTGCAAATTTACGGATACCTGTACCACCTGCAACAGCCAGGAAAACAAGTCCAAACGGATTGAGGTCAAGGAGCTGATTCAGCAGATGAAGCAGTACAATCCCGAGGTGGAAAAGCATATCTTTAAAAGTGTGGAAAATGTCAACCTGGATACGGTAATTGCCTATAAGGAAAATGGGATAAAGCATCATTTTTTAGATGATTATGATACCAAACGATAAGCCTGTTATCGTGGGGAAAAGAAAGGGAAAAAGAAATGGATGAATCAAATCGAATATACGAAAATAACAGTCCCAGGGAATTGGCGGCTATTTTACAGAAACGAATAAAAGGAACCTTCAGCGACCTTATGGGGATGAAAATTCTGGAGTGCCAAAAAGGCTATTGTCTGTCAGAATTCGCCATTAAACCGGAGTATCTGAACCCTTTGGGCAGCGTGCATGGAGGCTGTTTATTTACCATTGCAGATACCACAGCAGGAACAGCTTCTATTATTCTGGGAAGTGACAGTACTGTCACTACAATTGATGGGAATATACAGTTTTTAAATCCTGTATTAGATTGTAATGTGGTGTATGCTGAGGCCAATGTAATGAAAAGTGGGAAACGAATCGTTTATACCGATGTAGTGATTAAAGCCGGAGATGGGAGAATTTTTGCTAAAGGAAGCTTTACCTTTGCCAGAATCGTTCTGCCTCATGTGGTTTTACCTGAAGCGGAGGTGCAAAAATAATGAAAAAAGAAGTAATTTATCTGGCCGGAGGATGTTTTTGGGGCCTGGAAAAATATATGCAGGTGATTCCCGGTGTGCTGGATGCGGTATCCGGCTATGCCAATGGTGTCTGGGAAAAAGAACGGGCTCTTACCTATAAGGATGTGTGCACAGGACTGACCGGCTTTCGGGAGACGGTGAAGGTGGAATATGACTCTGAGAGGGTCAGTCTGGAGGCCCTGCTATTTTCCTTTTTTTCCGTCATCGATCCGACGGTGGAGAATAGACAGGGGCACGATATAGGGAGTCAGTATCAGACGGGAATCTACTATGTGAATGAGGAACAGGAGGCGGTCATTAACCGCATAGCTGGATTGGAAAAAGAAAGATATTCCCGGTTTGTAGTAGAAATTGCGCCGCTTAAGGTTTTTTATGCCGCAGAAGAAGAACACCAAAACTACCTCACCAGAAATCCCGGAGGGTACTGTCATATCTCTCCCGGACAGATTGCCTTGGCAGGAAAAATGCTGGTAGACCCGGCAAAGTACAAAAGGCCGGCCAAAGAGGAGATAAAGAGGCGGCTTACACCAGAGCAGCTTCATGTTACCCAGGAGAGCGGAACAGAGCCGCCCTTTAGAAATACGTATTGGGATTTTTTTGAAAAGGGTATTTATGTGGATGTGGTTTCAGGAGAGCCTCTGTTTTCCTCAGGGGACAAGTATGCCAGTAACTGTGGCTGGCCGGCTTTTTGTCGGGGAATTGATGCCAATGCTTTATTTCTGACTTCGGACGATTCTCATGGAATGCAAAGGGTTGAAGTCAGAAGTAGGGCTGCCAATTCTCATTTGGGACATGTTTTTGCAGATGATCCTGAGTCTCCTAACGGAATTCGGTTTTGCATAAACAGTGCGTCCCTGCGATTCATTCCCTACGATAAAATGGAGGAAGAGGGGTATGGGTATTTGATGGATAAGGTAAAGGAGAGCCATCGTGTTTCAGGATAAAACAGTCATCATTACTGGCGGTGCCAATGGTATTGGTAAAGCTATAGCAGAAGAATTTCAGAAGAACAGAGCCAGAGTCTGTGTGATTGATTCGGCTCCGGGTGACCACTATGTGGGAGATATAGGCAATAAACGGGTTCTGGAAGAATTTTCGGATTATATCAGGCAGACCTATGGCAGTGTGGATTATCTGATTCATAATGCACCGCCATTGATGAAGGGAATTCAGGAATGCACCTATGAGGAATTTGAACGGGCCATGTCAGTGGGGATAACAGCCCCCTTTTATTTGACTAAGCTGTTAGTGCCTGTCTTTAATCCGGGAGGGGCAATTGTGAATATATCCTCTTCAAGAGACAGAATGAGTCAGCCGCAGACGGAAAGCTATACTGCAGCCAAAGGCGGCATCGCAGCTCTTACCCATGCACTGGCAATGAGTCTGGCAGGAAGAATCAGGGTCAATAGTATTTCTCCCGGGTGGATTAATACGGCAGGGATTGAATATCGGGGAGCAGATAATTGGCAGCACCCTGCAGGCAGGGTAGGAAATCCCATGGATATAGCCCATATGGTTTTGTTCCTTTGCTCCCACAGGGCAGGCTTTATTACAGGAGAGAATATCTGTATAGACGGAGGAATGACCAGACAGATGATTTATCATGGCGATGAGGGTTGGAATTTAAGTCAGACCTGAAATTCCTCCTTATGGGTCTGGGCATAATAGAAAATGTACTGCTGCATGATCCCTGCTCCGTCTTTATATTTGGGGAAGGGGTTTTTCCCCTTATACTTTTGGTCGATCACCTTTTTGATCCAGGTATCCACAGGAGCAAGGCGGGTACGCCCATAGGCAAACAGGCAGATGCAGTTTGCCACCTTATCCCCTACTCCCGCAATCTGCTTTAAAGTCTCGAAAAGCTTTCTGTCGGAGCGGGAAGCAAGTCCGTATAGGTCGATTTGCTTCCCCTGAACCTGCCTTATGGCATCCATAATATAGGGAGCACGATAGCCAAGCTTATACTCTCTTAAGTTTTCCTCAGTAGCCACAGACAATTGCCAAGGAGTGGGAAAGCAATAAAGCTTGTCCGTAGAGTCGGCCGCCAAACTGCCATAGCAGACGGCTAGTGTCTCTACTGCTGCTTTGATGGCAGGAATGGTTTTTTGCTGAGAAATAATGAAGGTAATCAGCATCTCCCAGGGATCCTGACGGAGAATGCGGATTCCCCGGCCATTCTCGGCTGCGGCCAGCATATATTGATCACGAGGACCAATCCGCTTACGTATTTCACTATAGCTTCGATCCAGGTCAAAATAGGGATACCAGACAGAGTTCCATATTTCTTCGCTGCAGCTGATATCGTATAGTTCCGGCTCTATCTTTCTGATATAAAGTACCTGATTACCGGTAATAAATCGATAGGTACCGTCAGGAAAAGCCTTTATGCGAAAGCACTGGCCGCTGTCGGCTATTTTTTTTAAATCAAAATCATCTGTAATTTGAACAGTCATCGTATTTCATTCCTTCCAGCGTACGTTTAGAACTGTTTTTCCTTTCCGCTTAATTCTTCTACCGTCAGCTTTAGCACGCACGTTACTTCCAGCATTTTGCTGCTATAGCTCCATGGACCATCGGCTGAAGAAGCATGGATTGAGTCCTTTGGGAGAGAAGCTTCTTCCATTAGGCAATCCAATCTTGTGGCATGCTGCATCAGAGCATTTAATCCCTGGATTTTTTCTTCAACAGAGGTAACGATTTCCAAAACTCCGGTACCAATAATACTTTGAAAGGTAGAGGAGTAGTCACAGGCAATTTCCCCTGAAATCAGATTGGCATGGCAGTCCATTTCAAAGCCAACCCGGGGATTTTGCCTGATTAAATCGATTTTTCTGCCTTCCTTTGCACAATGAAAATAAAAAACAATTTTTTCTCCTTCAATTCGTTCACCGAAATTCATAGGTACAATGTATACAAAACCGTTATCGATAAAGCCTATGCGGCAGCAGTAGCAGGAACGGATGATTTCCTGGATTCGCTGTCTGTCAGTAACATCTCTGTCTTTTCGCCTCATTGGGATAACCTCCTCTGTGCAGTTTATTCTGTCAGTTTATCATAGAGTCTATATTCTGAAAAGCTAAATACCATTAATTCTCCAGAATCCGAATATAGTGATTGGCTTCCCGAAGCACATGATCGGCCAGAAGGGGAAGAATAATGGAGGCAATTTCACCGTTTAGAATTCCCTTTGCTCCGGCAGACTTAAAATTACGAAGGGCAAGTGTTTCCTCTAAGGCTCTGCGGTTTAATCCGGCATTTACCATGCTGTCCCTGCAATTTGCCTCTGCTAAAAGCTGCCGGTAATTTAATGCAAAGCTATTGGCAGTAAGAATAAGGGCTTCCTCTGTAGGATCCAGCAGGCCACGGATAAATTGGGAATGCTCCATCATAATTTGATTCCAGAACTCAGGTGTACCCAATAAGCCCTGGCGGGGAACCGGGCGATTATTCATTAAACACTCGATAGTAAAGGAATAAAGCTTTGCCTCACGGATAATATGCTGAAGTAAAAGGGGATAGTTAAAGGTGAAAAGCGTTCCTCGGCTCACCTCTTTAAGAATATTTTCCTTATAATGAATTAAATCATGAATCAGCCGCAGAGCTTTTTGATTGATTTCCTGTACCCTCATGGTCAGATTCCGATCGGAGAGGGAAGGAAAGCTGTGACAGCCGCTTGCAGTCAGACTCAGCTCCTGGCGGGTAATCAAAAAATTAAAGGAAACCTCTGTTAATCGGCTGGTCATTTCCTCTGCCGGCAGAGTGTAGTCGGTAACCAGCTCTCCGGAGGTTAAAACGGGGGAACTGATGAACCCTCTGGCGGAATCGCTGCTTAATTGGACAACCTCCTGAAGCAGTTCTTCAAACTGTTTGCGAAAAAAGCTGCCCCGATCAATCTAGCCCGTGTTTGTACAGGGAAAGCCAGCCTGCAAAAAGAAGGAATGCTCCTTCATGATCCGGGCGAAAAAAAGATGGGTTTCCAAAGAAAGGGATATAAAGTTTATTGTCATAAATACTCCTGTGTTTTCTTTTAAGATATGTGCCAGAGTTACTCTTGTGAAATACTGCCTATTGTGCTACAATTCAAAATTGTTCGGGGAAAGAGGTGAAAATCCTCTGCGAGCCCGTCGCCGTAAGATGCGTAGAAAAAAGCAGCCTTACCCACTGCCACAAATGGGAAAAAACCATTGGAGAAAATCTGAGAAGGTGGCTGCCTTTGCATCAAGCCGAAATATCCGAACAAAAAGATTCATGTACGGCTGTCAGCGTATCGGTACACCGGAGTGCCGCAGACTGAGCAGCTTTGGTATGGATCATTCCCCTGTTTTGAATGTCTTTAACGAAAAATGGGTATTCACTCATCGATAAAAGCTGCGGTCGCCGGCTTTGGGGAAAATAACAGGAGTAAGCGTAAAACGCTTCAGAATGGAGGAAAAGATGAAAATGAATTTCAGAAAAAAAACGATGTCATTCTTCCTTTGCATGATGCTTATTGTGGCTATGGCATTTGGTGCAATCGGCTGTAATGGCAAGACAGGTCAGGAGGCGGTATCAACAACTGAGGCAGCATCTGCGGTTCAGACAGAGGTCGAAAGCGGGGAAGCAGCCACAGCAGAGGAGGCAGCTACTCAGGAGAGCAGCACAGAAGCCCGTGATATTCAGCTTCTTGGAGAAGGAAATACAGTATTTACCCTTTCTGTTGTAGATGGAGAAGGTAAAGAAGCCCTGTTTGAAATCCACACTGATAAGAAAACGGTAGGTGAGGCTTTAGTAGAGCTGGGACTGGTAGCCGGTGATGAAGGAGAATTTGGCCTTTATGTAAAAACGGTTAATGGAATTACGGCTGATTATGACAAGGATGGAACCTATTGGGCATTTTACATTGATGATGAGTATGCACAGACAGGGATAGATCAGACTGAGATTAAGGAAGGAAGCAGCTACTCCCTACGGGTAGAATAGGATGAAGCTGACCTTACGGGAGCTGACTACCTTTGCTTTGCTGGGAAGTCTGATGTATGTTTCCAAAATTGCACTGGAGTGGGCTCCCAATATTCATTTACTGGGGGTATTTACCATAGCCTTTACCATTGTTTACCGTAAGAAGGCTCTTTATCCCATATACACCTATGTTTTATTGAATGGATTACTGACAGGCTTTTCTACCTGGTGGTATCCCTACCTTTACCTCTGGTTGATCTTGTGGGCAGCAGTCATGCTTCTTCCAAAGAATATGCCCGCTAAGATAGCCCCGTTGGTTTATATGCTGGTATGCTCTGCGCATGGTTTTTTGTATGGAACTCTGTATGCACCCTTTCAGGCAATCGTATTTGGATTGAATCTGGAGGGAATGCTTTCCTGGATTATTGCAGGGCTGCCCTTTGATGTTGTCCATGGAGTAAGCAATTTCTTCTGTGGAATCCTGATTATGCCAATTGTGCATATCTTAAGAGTGGCTGAGAAGGGCGTATCAGGGGAGAATAGCTGAAAAAGAAGAAAGCACAAAGCAGAAGGCTCACAACCTTCTGCTTTGTTTGATTCTAAGCCGCTGTATGGAAGCGTAGTTTATAGATTCTTTAGGGTTCTTTTCGGATTTGTTCATTGTCACTGTTCATGAAATTTTTTATAATTAAACCAAAGTGACTGTCTGGTGTATTGACACATTGGTAATTAGCATAACAGCATTGCCTATGACAGCATCTGTGGTGTTGGATTAACGAATGGAAGATCATGTGGGGAGGTTACCATGTCCTATATTGAGTTTAATCATGTGGTAAAAGAATATACATCGGGAGAGACCAGAATTCGTGCACTGGATGACGCCAGCTTTCTGGTCAACAAGGGAGAGCTGGCCATAATCTTAGGCTCCTCCGGTGCGGGAAAAACCACAGCTTTGAACATTCTGGGAGGGATGGATGTACCCACAGCAGGACAGATTCTGGTGGATGGAAAGGATATTTCTCAATACAAGAAGAAACAGCTTACCGGGTATCGGAGAACGGATATTGGCTTCGTCTTTCAATTTTATAATCTGGTTCCCAATCTTACGGCATTGGAGAATGTAGAGCTGGCGGCTCAGGTTTGCAAGAATTCTCTTGACGCTTCAGAAACGTTGGATAAAGTGGGGTTGAGAGAAAGAAAGGGAAATTTTCCCTCTCAGCTTTCCGGCGGAGAGCAGCAGCGAGTGGCCATTGCCAGAGCTATAGCCAAAAATCCCAAGCTGCTGCTTTGTGATGAGCCTACGGGGGCACTGGATTACCAGACGGGGAAGCAGATTCTGCAGCTGCTTCAGGATACCTGCAGGAAAGAAAAGATTACAGTGATTCTGATTACCCATAATTCTGCTCTGGCTCCTATGGCGGATCGCCTGATTCGTTTTAAAAGCGGAAAGGTAATTGAAATGACTACCAATGATCATCCTACTCCCGTTGATCAAATCGAGTGGTAGAAGAAGCGGCGGACAGGTGTCTTAAGTGCAAAGGGCAGATTAAGCAGTTGAGACAGGAAGGGATAGGCCCATGAGAAAAGCAGCAGCTAAGGATATAGCAAGAACCATTTGGAAAGAAAAAAAGAGATTCATTTCGATCATGCTGATTACGGCTCTGGGAGTGACGATGATGACAGGGCTGTCGGCAGGGTGCGAGGATTTACGTTATTCTGCGGATCGTTTTTTTGACCTGCAGGAGCTGTTCGATATCAGTATACAGTCTACTATGGGGCTGACTCAGGAGGATGTGGATTTGCTGGCAAAGCTGCCGGAGGTAGAAAAGGCAGAAGGCAGCTATAGTGAAATCGTACATACCAAAAAGGGTGATTTGAGCAAAACGGCAGAGGTAAAGACCTTTCGACAAGGAGGAATGAATCTTCCCTTTGTCCAGGAGGGCAGACTTCCCGAGAAGGCGAATGAAATTGCGGTTACACAAAATTATATAGCGGATACAGGAAAAGCCCTGGGGGATCAGGTGCCGATTGAAGAACTGCTTAAGGAAAAAGAAGACAGTAAGGCCTTAGAGGAGGACTATCTGGAAGAAGAGAAGGAAGCTCCTGATTTTCTCTATACGGAATATACCATTACCGCCATAGTGACGGATGCTATGGATATCAATAATGGAGACAGTGCGGCAGCCTTTCGTGCCACACCCAATGCAGACTATACCTTTTTCGTTTTGCCACAGGCCATAGACAGTGAAATCTATACCGCCGTATACCTTTCTCTGACAGGCACAGGAGAATTAATGTGTTATACACCGGAGTACGAAAAGAGGATAGGAGACTTTATTTCTTATCTCGAGGAAGAAATCAAATCGCAGCGGGAACAGGCCAGATATGATCAGGTTACAGGAGAGGCTTACGAGAAAATTCTCGATGCGGAAGGAAAAATCCAGGAGGAGTTTGCTGACGCCGAAAGAGAGCTTAAGGATGCCCGGCAGGAAATCGAGGAGGGAAAACAGGAGATAGAGGATGCCCGGCAGGAAATTGTGGAGGGCAGACAGGAGCTTTTAAAGAAGGAGCAGGAGGTGGCAGACCAGCTTGCTGAGGCAAAGGCGCAGATAGAGGACGGCTATCGGGAGCTTGCGGAAGGTGAGCAGGAAATAAGGGAGGCAGATGCACAACTGTACCAGGGAAATTTACAGTTGGGTGAAGGAAGAGCCAGGCTGGAAGAGAAAGAGGCTCAGGTCAGGGAAGAAATTGCCCGGGGAGAAGCAGCTTTAATCGCAAAACAGGAAGAGAACAAAAGAGAAAGGGATGCCCTGTCCCTTCAGGTATCCCAAATCTCAGAGCGGTTTGGGGAATATTGGCCTGCGGATAGCTGGAATGCTTATGTGTCCGCTGCGGTATCGGTGCTGCAGCCTATGATGGCGGGGCAAGCCATGGAAATGGAAAACATGACCCCGGAGCAGCAGGCCGCATTGCTTCAGGCTGCTATTGGGGAAATGACTGCCCTTCAGCCGGATATAGTGAATCGATTTCAACAGGAGTTTGCCACCCTGATTGCGGGTGATCCTACCCAGGATGCACAGGCTTTTGTGGAGCAGATGACCGGGCTGGCTCTTTTGGCAGCGATACAGGAGGTAATCGCCGGGATGTTGGAACAGGCTGCAGCTACCCTGGCGGAGCAAAAGGCTTATGCAGAGAGTCAGCTTGCCGCAGGCTGGGAGGAGATCACAAAAGCGGAAGAAGAATTGGCAGCGGCTACAGCCAAAATACATGAGGGAAAAAAGGAGCTGGAGGAAAATCGTCAGAAGCTGGCTGATGCAGTTCGTGAGGTGGAGGAGAATGAACAAAAGGCCGCCCGGGAATTTGCCGATGCAAGGGAAGAAATTGCGAAAGGTGAACAAAAGCTGCTTGAAGGAGAGCAGGAGCTGAAGGAAGGCCAGCAGGAATTAGATGATGGCTTGAAGGAATACCGGGAAGAAAAAAGAAAGGCAGAGGATAAGCTGGCAGAAGCCAAAGCAGAGGTGGAAAAGGTGGATATGACCAAGTGGTATATCCAGGACCGAACCTCCCTGAGTGGGTATGTGAACGTGGAAAGTGATACGGTCTCTATTGAAGCTCTGGCTTCTGTATTTACCGCTGTGTTTTTCGTAGTAGCCATCCTTATCAGCTTAACCACAGTGACCCGTATGGTAGAGGAGGAGAGAGGACTGGTGGGTACCTATAAGGCTCTTGGATTTACGGATATGGAGATCCGAAGAAAGTACGTGGCCTACGCCCTTTTAGCAAGTCTGGCAGGAGGGGTGTTGGGAGATTTCAGTGGCTTTGTAGTATTACCCAAAATTCTGTTTACGTTTTTTGACGTGATGTACCTGTTCCCCAATTATCTTCTTCGGTTTAGCGCAGAATCGGGAAGCATCGGAATGATACTGTTTATGGTTGGTATTGTGGGAGCAGCAGTATGGGCCTGTGAAACGGAGCTTAAATCTATGCCGGCTGAATTGATGCGGCCCAAAGCTCCCCGGTTGGGCTCCCGGGTTTTTCTGGAAAGAATTACTCCCTTATGGAAACGGCTTTCCTTTTTGAATAAGGTAACAGCCCGAAATCTTTTTCGGTATAAAAAGCGAATGCTGATGACGATTCTGGGTATTGCGGGCTGCACTGCACTGGTGCTTTTTGGATTTGCCATCAAAGATTCTGTTGCCGAGCTGATGCCCCTGCAGTATGAGAGGGTATATAAATATGATCTGCTGGCGGCTGCCTCTGCAGAGGATAATCAAAAGCTCATTGATTATATGGAAAAAAGCAGGGAAGTGGAAAATTATCTGAACATCCAGGTAGAAACGGTGAAGCTGAAGAATACTCAGGGAGCCACTGAAAAAGTACAGATCATGGTCTTTCCTGCGGGGGGAGACATAGGTGCTTATGTGGCATTGAGCAATGTAGACGGGGAAGCCGTAAGCCTTTCCCAGGAGGGGATATGCCTGACAGAAAATGCAGCTAAGACTTTGGGAGTAAAAACAGGCGATACCGTTCTCATGCAAAGGCTTGATCTGACAGAGAGTCAGGTACAGATTACCGAAGTGGCAAAAAACTATTTGGGCAACAACATTTATCTGTCTCAGGAAGCCTATGAGACTGCTTTTGGAGAATACTCGCCTAATGGAATTCTGGCTAATCTGGAGACAGAGAATACGGAACAGGTGGAATTTGCGGATATTCTGGCTATGGAGGATTGGATTCTGTCCTGTGTCAGTACACAGGAATTAAAGGAGGGGTTTTCTACGGCCTTTACGCTGATTAATCTTGTGGTCTATGTGGTACTGATTCTGGCAGCAGGTCTGGCCTTTGTTGTGCTGTTCACTTTGGCCTCCACCAATATTTCCGAACGGATCAGGGAGCTTTCCACCATCAAGGTATTAGGCTTCTTTGATCGGGAGGTACATTTATATGTGAATAAAGAAACCCTGATTCTGACCGGAATCGGCATCCTTCTGGGATTGCCCATAGGAGCGCTGATGAGCAGCTCGCTGACCGGTATTTTGGATATGCCCTCCATTTATTTTGCGGTAACAATTTACCCGAAGAGCTTTTTGATTTCAGCAGGGCTCTCTCTGGTCTTTGCTCTGCTGGTACAGCTTCTGACGGATCGAAGCTTGGATAAGATAAATCCGGTGGAAGCCTTAAAGAGTGTAGAATAGTTACTTTTATTGAGGCTTCTGGCATAATGGTGGAAGCCTAGCACCATAAATTTACAATTACATATTGAAAAAACCATTTGGTTTCCTTTAATGTATTAGCGACCAAG
>SFDP01000026.1 GCA_004558185.1 Lachnospiraceae bacterium
AGGCTCAGTTTACCTAAAACATTGGGCTGAGCACACATTTCTTTACATAATCTAATTCTTTACATAACCTTTTTTATGTAAAGATTGTCATAAAAAAGGAAAAATAGACAGAAAATATCCAAATGCGACAAATAAAAAACTAAAAAAATAAAAAAATGCAGAAATTTGTTGACAAATTATATTTAGATGCTATAATGAATGTATAAACAAAAGAGAAGAGAAGACAAGCTACTCAAGAGGAAAAGAGTAAATACGAAAGAAAGCGAGGTACGGTCCACCAAACACTTAAGTTCATCCTAATATGAGGTAACCGGATTCGACCTACGGTACATAGGATTCTTGGAGTACACAGGATTTACACTAAGGTACAAAAGATAAAGCAATAAGAGAATACTCCTTCATGGATCAGCGATAGGACATGAATCGGTTGCGCAGATTACCTGATGGTAGTCATGATTATCCGTTTTCAAGTACATCACAAAAGGTAATGGTTGAAGAATGGGACATTACAGTACCAAAGTACGAGATAAGATGGAAAGAATACGAAATACAAGTGAATAGTGAGCAACAATAGAATGGAGAAACGGAGGATAGGCCATTGGAGATTGCGGTTTAGAAGCGGGTATCAATAAAAGAGATTGATGCCCGCTTTGAATTTTGCTATAGTGAATGGAGAGCCATAAGCAGCAGTGATATGCAGATGGAAGGGGAAATGGAAGTCTCCAGAGTGTGAACTGTGATCGGCCAGAAGTCATAAGGAGAGGGTGTGTAAAGGAAAACGATGGGAATGAACGAGAATGAAGGATTGAGCATTGAGGAAAAAAGACAGCTTCGGAGACAAAGAAGAGTTAAAAATCTGGTGTGTGCATACATAGGGCTTATGGCAGCGTTGGTTATTTTAGGCGTAGCAATCTTTTTTGGTATCCGTGCACTGAACGGTATACTTGGTGAGAAGGAATCGACTGAACCGGCTGCAGCAGAGCAGGAGGAAATACCTGTTGAAGAGTGGTCTGTGGAAGAGGAGATACAGACAGCAGCGCCTCCCAGTGGAGCAGAACTTCTGGATGAGATTATAGAAGCACGTATTTCGGAAATGACATTGGAAGAAAAGGTGGCAGGGCTGTTTATTGTTACACCGGAGTCCATTACCGGAGTGGATGTGGCTGTCCAGGCAGGAGAGGGAACCAAAGAAGCGCTGGAAAAATATCCGATAGGTGGTATCGTTTATTTTCAGAAAAATATCAAGTCCCAGGAGCAGGTGAAAGAAATGCTGGCGAATACGGCATCCTATAGCAGATATCCTCTTTTCCTGGCAGTGGATGAGGAAGGAGGAGAGGTGAGCCGCACAGCAGAGGCCCTGGGTCTGGAAAATGCCGGAAATATGGCAGAAATAGGGGCAACAGGGGATGCCAATCAGGCCTATGAAGCGTTGAGAAGGGTAGGAACGTATCTTAATGATTATAGATTTAACCTTAATTTTGCGCCGATAGCAGATGTGCTGACCAATTCGGACAATAAAAGCATTGCAGAGCGTACTTTTGGAAGTGATGCTATGCTGGTGGCAGATATGGCTGCAGCTTCTGTAAATGGTCTTCAGGAGACGGGAATAACCGCCTGCATCAAGCATTTTCCGGGTATTGGATCGGCAGGAGAAGAAACCCATAATGGCTTGGTATTGGTGGACAGAAGTCTGGAGGAATTGCAGCAGGAGGAGCTGATTCCTTTCGGCAAAGCAATAGAAGCAGGAGTATCCATGATCATGGTGGGACATATTTCTCTGCCCCAGATCGTTGGCGATAATACTCCGGCCAGTATGTCTCCTGCAATCATTGGCGATTTGCTCCGTGCTCAGCTTGGCTTCAACGGTGTAGTAATTACTGATGCCATGGATATGGAGGCAATTACTCAATATTATGGAGCCGATGAAGCGGCGGTTATGGCATTAAAGGCGGGAGCAGACATGATCCTGATGCCGGAGGACTTTGAGCTGGCTTTAGAGGGTGTAATTATTGCTGTACAGGATGGAACCATCAGTGAGGAAAGAATTGATGACTCTTTAACCCGGGTTTATCGAATTAAGTTTGCAGACTCGGTGGAAAGACAATAATTTTACCGTACAGGGAAGTTTCTCCGCAGTGCAGAGCGAAAAGGAAGTTGACAAATGGTAATTACTGTAGTATATTGAAATAAAAGTTAGAGAAATCTAACCAATAATAGGGAAAAGATACATTTGTTTGATAAGTAGAATTCAGGGGTGCCGTAAACCGGCAGGACTCCCCGTTTTCTGTTTATTCAGTAATATCTCAGGCGGAGCCTGCACGATGTGGGAGGTATAGGATATGAATTTAATTGATGCCAATGTAGGTGAAGAATACGTCATTAAAGATATTGTTACCGATGATGAAGAATTGAACTCCTTTCTTTTTTCCTTAGGCTGTTATAGCGGAGAGCCGATTACAGTGATTGCTCATCTGAAGGGAGGCTGTACGGTTTCGATTAAGGATGCCAGATACAATATCAACAACGATTTGGCAGAAGCCATCTCCATATAAACAAAATAGTGATTGCGGTCACTATTTTTTATACCATACAGTTAGTTAAATCTAATGAACAGTAATTTCTTCTAACAAAAGTGAGATGCAAATTTTTATTCTGTGAATGCCTGCATTCAAGCAGTATTGAAAATATATATGGCGAAGTAACCACATGAGCAAAAGAAAAGCTGCCAAGCAGCGGTTTTACGTTCTGAACAGTTACGAAAATGATTGAAAATGAGGAGGAAAAGTGATGAGAATTGCATTGACAGGAAATCCCAACAGTGGAAAAACGACGATGTACAATGCCCTGACCGGAAGAAGCGAGCGTGTAGGAAACTGGGCGGGGGTTACTGTAGAAAAAAAGGAAAGTCCAATCAAAAAGAATATTTATGAGGGCGGTGAAGAGCTGATTGCAGTAGATTTGCCGGGAGCCTACTCCATGTCGCCTTTTACTTCGGAGGAGAGTATCACCAGCAGCTATGTAAAACACGAAAATCCTGATGTGATCATCAACATCGTGGATGCCACAAATCTAAGCCGAAGCCTGTTTTTTACCACACAGCTTTTAGAGCTTGGAATTCCGGTAGTAGTGGCATTGAATAAAAGCGATATTAACGAAAAAAAGGATACGGAAATCAATCTGGAGCTGTTGACGGAAAAGCTGGGCTGTCCGGTAATCAAGACTGTCTCGACCTCTGCCGCAGACAATGGCTTAAAAGAGGTAGTGGAAAAGGCGGTTTCCTTAAAGGGCCACGGACAGAAGGCTGCTTATGTACAGGAGGAAATCGATCTCCATGACAAGGCTGCAGTGGATGCGGCAGACAGAAAACGGTTTGCCTTTGTCAATCAAATTGTAGGAGAAGTGGAAAAGCGCAAGGTGCTGACCAGAGAAAAAAACAGCCAGGATAAGATAGATGCTGCTCTGACCAATAAGTTTATCGGAATTCCTATTTTTATGGTAGTGATGTTTCTGGTATTCTACATCTCCCAGACCACAGTGGGAACCTGGCTTGCAGACTGGCTGACCGGCTGGATAGAAACCTTCCAGGAATGGGTGGCAGGAATGGTGGAAGGGACTTCCCCTTTACTGCAGTCTCTGTTAGTGGATGGGATTATCGGAGGTGTAGGTGCAGTGATCGGCTTCCTCCCTCTGGTAATGGTTATGTATTTTTTAATTGCCCTGTTAGAGGACTGCGGTTATATGGCCAGGGCTACGGTGGTGCTGGATCCTATTTTTAAGCGGGTGGGGCTTTCCGGCAAATCCGTTATTCCTATGGTTATAGGAACGGGTTGTGCAATTCCCGGAATTATGTCCTGTCGTACCATTCGTAACGAAAGAGAAAGAAGAGCCACAGCTATGCTGACGCCCTTCATGCCCTGTGGAGCTAAATTACCGGTTATTGCTTTGTTTGTGGGAGCTTTCTTTCCAGATACTCCCTGGGTGGGCACAGCGATGTATTTTGTAGGCATTGTCTTGATTTTACTGGGTGCCTTACTGGTGAATAAGATTACGGGTCATAAATACAGAAAATCCTTTTTCATTATTGAGCTTCCTGAATACAAGCTGCCCAGCCTGAAAAGAGCCTGTCTTTCCATGTTATCTCGTGGAAAGGCATACATTGTGAAAGCCGGAACCATTATTCTGGTTTGTAATGCAGTGGTACAGATCATGCAGACCTTTAACTGGCAGCTTCAGGCAGTGGAGGAAGGTATGGAAAGCACCTCCATTTTGGCAACCATTGCCTCTCCCGTAGCAGTATTGCTGATTCCCATTGTGGGGGTTACTGCATGGCAGTTGGCAGCAGCAGCCATTACCGGCTTTATCGCCAAGGAAAATGTGGTAGGTACACTGGCAGTTTGCTATGGCTTAAGTGCATTTATCGACACCGAAGAGCTGGCTTTGATCGGCAGTGGAAATGAAGTGGCGGTAGCTATGGGACTGACCAAGGTGGCAGCCCTGGCTTATTTGATGTTCAATCTGTTTACCCCTCCCTGCTTTGCGGCTCTGGGGGCTATGAACTCTGAGATGCAGGATAAAAAATGGCTTTGGGGCGGAATTGCCCTGCAGCTTGCTACCGGCTATGTAGTGGCCTTTCTGGTGTATCAGATTGGAACCTTGATCACCACAAAGGCTTTAGGCAGCGGCTTTTTAGGTGGTCTGATTGCCGTGCTGGTTATTGTGGGTATTATTGCTGCATTAATTAAGAAAAAGGACAAACAGTTTAATGCAGAGTATAAACTGACTTAGTCTGCCGCCTTCCTGACGTTTAATATAGCAGTGCCGGATATGGCAGGATGCGGTAAGACAAAGAAGGAGGCTCGATGATACACAGCAGAAAGGAGCAGAAATATGGCAAATTTCATTGTAGGAGGAATCGTGTTGATTCTTATCGGTGCAGCCACCGCTTATATCGTTAAATCAAGAAAAAGTGGAGTAAAGTGCATTGGCTGTCCTTCCGGTTGCGGTTGCTCCACCCATAATGGTGCTGATGGCTGTGACTGCCATAGCCGGGAATAAAATAAAGAAAGAAACAGTCGCTGCAGGAACAGTAGAAATGTCTGTGAATGCAGCGGCTTTTAACGTAAAAAGAAGAATTTTCATTGTTCTGTGCCAATGCCGCCAGCCTTGTTAATATCCGCTGTTGGTTCAGATACAGCTTTCAAATCTCATTCATGGTGATCTGCCACTGTCAATCGGATGACAAAATTTTTCCTTGACAGCAGGAAAGAAAGGAAGTATATTGTAATTAACAAATGAACAAATGCTCATATGAGCAATTATGCAAAGACAAAGGAGGTAAAGGTGAAACGGGATATTGAAAAGGAGCACGCACTGGTGTGTGAGGCCAGCCATCATCACGATGAACTGGTAGAAAGGATATTAAGCCAGATGCCTCCGGAGGAGGATCTATACGATCTGGCGGATTTTTTTAAGGTATTTGCAGATACTACCAGAATTAAGATTTTGTATGTACTGCTGTGCCAGGAGATGTGCGTCTGTGACATTGCAGATTCGCTCAAGATGACCCAGTCGGCCATTTCTCATCAGTTGAGGGTATTGAAGCAGATGGATTTGGTTAAATACCGAAGGGAAGGTAAGACTTGCTTTTATTCCCTGGCAGACGACCATATCGTCAGCATTTTAAGCCAGGGACTGGATCACATTAATGAATGAAAGGAATGAAAAGAGATGAGAAAGACGTATATTTTAGAGGATTTGGACTGTGCACACTGTGCTGCATTGATTGAGGAGAATGTAGGCAAGCTGGAGGGAGTGACCCAGAGCAGAGTGACCCTGCTTACTCAGAAGCTGGTGGTAGAAGTGGAGGAGGTCAAGGCTTCGGGTCTGCTTAAGGAAATTAAGAAAATTGTGAAGAAATTCGAGCCTGATGTGGAAGTGGTGGAGAAGTAAAGGCCGATGACAGAGAGTGCCAAGACAGGAAAGAAGGCAAGATTGATGAGCAAAAAATTAAGAAAGAGATTAATAAGAATTCTTCTGGGAGCAGCAGCCTTTTTTGTAGCCGTACTGGTTGAATATGTTTACCCGGGACTGGAGGGCTGGATTTTACTTCCTTACCTGATTGCCTATGGGATCATTGGTGGAGATGTGGTGAAGAAGGCTGTGGTGAACATTACACATGGACAGATTTTTGATGAAAACTTTCTTATGCTTGTGGCAACCATAGGAGCCTTTTTTGTTGGTGAATACCCGGAGGCGGCAGCGGTAATGCTGTTTTATCAGGTAGGGGAATGGTTCCAGTCCTATGCGGTAAACCGCTCCAGAAAATCCATTAAAGAATTAATGGATATCCGGCCTGATTACGCCAATGTACTTCGTGAGGGAGAAGAAGTCGTTCTGGATCCGGAGGAGGTTAAGGCAGGAGAACGGATTAGGATTAAGCCGGGAGAAAGGATTCCTCTGGATGGGGTAATTGTGAAGGGAAGCGGCAGCCTGGATACCATGGCACTGACGGGAGAAAGTATTCCCCGGGATGTGGAATGTGGAGATGAGATTATCAGTGGCTGCATCAATCTAAACACTGTGCTGGAAGCAGAGGTGACCAAAGAGTTCTCTGAATCTACGGTCAACAGAATTTTAAACCTGGTAGAGAATGCTTCTTCACAGAAAGCGGTTACAGAGCAGTTTATCACCCGCTTTGCCCGTTATTATACTCCTGTGGTGGTGATTCTGGCTGCCATGCTGGCCGTTATTCCTCCAATTTTCATGGGAAATTTCTCATCCTGGCTTTACCGGGCCTTAACCTTTTTGGTTATTTCCTGCCCCTGTGCGTTGGTCATCAGTATTCCTCTGAGCTTTTTCGGCGGTCTGGGGGGAGCCAGTAAGGCCGGAATTTTAATTAAAGGAAGTAACTATCTGGAAATCCTGGCACAGGCAGAAACTGTAGTGATGGACAAAACAGGAACCCTGACCAGGGGCAGCTTTGCAGTAGCCGAAATACAGCCGGCAGATCAGGGAATCACTCAGGAGGAGCTGCTTCGGCTTACAGCTCTGGCAGAAAGCCATTCTAACCATCCCATCTCCTTGTCCATAAAAGAGGCCTGTAAAAACCCCTTTCCGGCAGAGGAGATTGAAGCAACAGAGGAAAGAGCCGGTTATGGCGTAATTACTACTTGGAGAAATCAGCAGATTTATGTAGGAAATGAGAAGCTGATGCAGGAGCTTAAGCTGACAGTGAGTCCTCTTAATAAGCCGGGTACGGTGTGCCATGTTGCCCGTAAAAAGGACAGAGTTATAGAATATCTGGGGTATTTGGTAGTGGCCGATGAATTAAAAGAGGATGCTCTCCTATGTGTACAGAAGCTGTATCAAGCTGGAGTGAAGCGAATTGTTATGCTGACCGGGGACAGGGCGGTTACAGCCAATGCGGTGGCAGAGGAAGTGGGAATCAAAGAGGTTCATGCCAATCTGCTGCCGGCAGACAAGGTAGATATGGTAGAGCAGCTTTTACAGGAAACCTCGGAAAAGGGAAAGCTGATTTTTGTGGGAGACGGAATCAATGATACACCGGTTCTGGCCCGTGCAGATATCGGGATTGCCATGGGTGGACTGGGAGCAGACGCAGCCATCGAAGCGGCAGACGTAGTGATCATGAATGACCAGCCCTCCAAGATTGCAGTGGCTATGGCCATCAGCAGAAAGACGTTGGTTATTGTGAAGGAGAATATTGTATTTGCTCTGGGAGTAAAGTTCCTTGTGCTGCTGCTGGCAGCTTTGGGAATGGCCTCCATGTGGGCAGCCGTTTTTGCAGACGTAGGGGTAGCCTTTCTGGCTATTTTGAATGCCATGAGAGCCATGCGTTATCACGCATAAAGAAATGCTGTAATTCTTTCTCTGTCTAATGGACAAGGGAGAAGAATTACAGCATTTTTTAAAATCAGGATTGATGCCTGCTTACATACTCCTTGATGGCCTGAAAGCTGGTCTGACTGATCACGTGTTCAATTTTGCAGGCGTCCTCAGTGGCGGTTTCTTCGCAGACACCGATAGACTGAAGCCAGCCGGAGAGAAATTCATGCTTTTCGTAAACCGATTCGGCAATCGCTTTGCCCGATTCGGTCAGGTAGATAAAGCCGGCATCAGTAACCCGAATATGCTCCTTTAGACGGAGATTCTTCATGGCAATGCTGACGCTGGGCTTCTTGAAGCCAAGCTCATTGGCAATATCCACTGAGCGAACAACAGGCAGCCGCTTGCTCAAAATCAGAATGGTTTCCAGATAGTTCTCTGCAGATTCGTTTATATTCATTGTAGGACGATTCACTTCACTCATAATTTATCTATCCCAGAGCGGTGGGGCTTTGGGATGTTTCCTCCATTTCCAAGCCGTCATTGTTTTTAGCAGGGGCTTTGTTTTATTTTTGCTATTGTATCATGAATCATCAATTTTTACAATTTATAAAGCCCTGAAAAATGAATCATTTACAAATGGTAACTATTCAAAACCCCATTCACAAAAACGCTGCTTGGCAGCCTTCCTTTTGCTCATGTGGTTACTTCGCCATATAAATTTACCATTCTGTTTGAATGCAGGCATTCACAGAATATAAATTTGCATAGCTCTGAATAGACAAATGCTGATATCCATACTGAAAATGAAAAAGAAAAGACAAAAAAGATATTGACAACTAATGAAAGTTAGAGTATACTAACAATACAAGAGTTAGCTAAAGCTAATTATAATTAGCAATATGCTAATCGAATATTTATCAAGGGAGATCTCATTTCCCGGAAAATATGGTTTATGGCAGGAGGTTCTTTCCTAAAAGTGCTTTCCAGGCAGGCCTGTCCGATAGAGTCCTTCATTCCTTCATTCCTACGCCAAGGCAGAACCGCACAGGCGGCTGAATTTGGGATAATAACCTCCGCTCCATAATTCTTTTATTGCCCATAAAACATACATTACATACATACATACAAAGAAAGAAGCCTGTGAGTAGTAGGGCTTCTTTTTTTTACCTGTTAGGAGATAAGAATCAAAAGCTATTTGCTCTTTTGTATTTTAATATTGAAGGTAACAATCCGTAGGTATCATAGTTAGAGGCTTTTGACCCTAACATCATAATATTCATTTATCGCAATGTAAAAATAATATCATTTTCATAAAAATTTTGTTATATTTTGGAGGAAAAAACTAAGCTATGATAGGGACAGAAACAAAAAGGTTTCAGAACGCTTCAGGATGGAGGAAACGATGAAAGTGAGAATCAAGAGGATGATTGCAGCCGGCTTGAGTGTGATGCTTGCACTTACTCTGGCAATCAGCGAAGGAGCCGCCTTTAAGGTTGAGGCAGCACAGAATACGACAGAAGCCTATAGTAATGCAGGAAGGATGGAGATTACCTCCCGCCGGGTGACCAAAACAGAAATCTACGGTAATGTACCGGAAGTGCAAAAGAGCGTAAATGAAGAAAATTCTGTAGCTGTTGTCAATGAGGAATTGAAGGTGGACATCGGTGGAAATGATGTAGTTGATTATATTCGTTTTGCCGGTGCCGCGTCTGCTCCGGCACAGCGTAAGGCTGATGTGGGAGAAGAGAAGATTACGTTCCATTCTTCCCAGACTGCATTGGCAGCAGTGACAGACTGGACCAATATTCCCATCAGTGTGGAGGGAAGTGAATATAGTACCACAGCCACTAACTTTCAGGGCGAGGGTACAGTAATCACCTTTACCGTTCCTACTGTGGAGAATGAAGCCAGAATCCTGACTGTTTATGCCGGTGGGCATCCTCATACAGGAACGATTACGGCCTCAGCTAAAATAGGAAATGAGGTTATGGCTGTAACAGCCGGTGATGTAACGGCTTCCAGCTATGCCTTTACTCCCAACAGCTCTCAGGTGACGGAATATACGTTGTCCTATACGGGAACGGGAGAGGATTTGACAGTAACACTTAGCCTTGCCGGGACTAAGGGAATGAGCTGGGCCGGCATAGCGGTGGCAGCCGCAGTGCTGCAGAAGACAGGCGACTTGGAGGATACTCCAAGACCTTATGTGAAGGATACCGAAAGTCTTTCCAACCCTGATCTGAGCGCCTGGGAGCTATGGTTTCAGGACGAATTTGATTCAGGCTTAAACGACTGGTGGGAGCCCTCCTACCTGAAATGGTGGAATTACAGCTCCGAAAGCAACCAGGCCTATAATGTTGTGGAGTATTCTGAGGCAGCAGGCTCTAATGTATTAAAACAGTTTACGACAGAGACCATGAGAGCCGACAGCATTGTGACCCGCAGAGATAATTTCCGCAATCCCGGAATTACTCTGGGTGTACGGGATCTGATCCATAACTATGGAGCCAAGAATCTGACCAATTATCAACATATGGCTACTGATGACAGGGGCGCCACAGCCTATGGCTTTTTTGAGATTCGTGCCAAAATCACTGGAGGCACTACGGCAAAAACCCAGTCCGGCTCCTCTGCCTGGTGGTTCACCGGCTTCCAGGATGCGCCCTGGCAGACCGTAGAGGTGGATATGGTAGAGTATGGATATGGGGTGGATGAGGCCAATTTGAATGCCCATTTTTCCAGTCCCATGCACAAGTGGAGGGATCCCTTTGCAACGGGATATCCCAGTACCTGGAATTCCACGGATAAAAATCTGGGAGTTGAAAAACCTGCTGATGACTATCATATCTATGGTTATGAGTGGACCCCTGAGGGAATGAATGGATATTTCGACGGGGTGCTGGTATGGAGCAAAAAAATCAGCATCAATTACCGTATGCTCATGTGGATCAGTATGAATGCGCACGCCTACGATACCTACACCACCGATGCAAAGGCACATTACATTGATTATGTCCGTATATGGAAGACGCCGGAGCTGGAGCAGTTGGAAAAGCAATTAGTGACCAAAAATATTCAGCAGAAGCAGGCGCCTGTAGGAAACAATGTGGCCACTCTGGCGTATGCCGGGGCTAACGGTATTCGGGCTAACCATTATCAGACCTACGATCCGGGCTATATTAATGATGGAGATGTAACAACCTCCTACCGTGCCATGACGGCACATGAAAGAGCTAATAATGCCTATCCGGTAACTCCCTATCATAGTAATGAGCACTATCTGTATCTGGATTGGGTAGAGTACACCCCACAGGAAACGGCTGCCGCCTCCGGGGAAAGGGAAACCATAACTGACTTGAATGGAAAGAGCTACACTCTGGCCAGTCAGCAGGATATCCGGCAGGCAAAAACCATTGCCGGTGTGGAGGTCGTAATCAATAAGAATGTTACCACAAAGACCATTAATGCCGGAAAGAGTGATAATTCTACAGGAACCTTTGTCTATGACAGAAAAAGTGAAACGGCCAGTCGTTTTCCTTATAAATTTGATATCGAATATTCCCGCGACGGCTATACGAACTGGACACCTATCGCTACGGATGTTACACCACAGTGGAGCTTTAATGAGGAAGGAATTGCCTCCTTTGCGACCAATGTTACACCGGTTCAGGGGGTATACCATCTTCGTCTTCATGTAAAGAGCGTGTGGAACAGTGAAACTAATCAGGAGGAATCCACTGATAATGGCTTTTATGTGGCCGAAATCAGGGTGTACGAGGCTGCCCGGGAGGCACAGACAGCCTCTACAGGTGAATATTTCTTTAATCATGCAGTTTCCGCAGAGATTTCCGTTACCGATCAGGAGGGCAGAGCAGGAAGTGAGGATGCCAATTTCCCTGTAGGAGACGTTGCCGATGGAGTTTATGTTAACGAATTCAGAAGCTCCGGTGACGGTGTTCGTCTGGCGGGCAATCCAAACCGGGTAGACACATCAGTGGAAAATGTGCCGAACTATCCTCAGTATATAAACTTTAAGTGGGATAATGAGCGAACCATTGACAGCTTCGGCTTTACTATCGGCTACCTTACATCTGCTCCCACTTCTTTCGAACTTCAGGCCCTGCAGCAGGATGGAACGTGGAAGACGGTGGTGACGGCACGGGAGAACTGGCAGAAGGATTTCGAGAGCAAGCTGTACAGCTTTGAGGCAGAAACAACTTCTCAGATGCGGGTAGTAATTCTGACTGCCAATAAAGGGCCAAAGCTTGAATATAATGGAGGAATTGAAGGCAATGGAAGCCGTGTAGTACGTATTGCCGGGGGATATTATTCTATTGCAGAAATAGAATTAAACGAAAGGAAATAGAGAGCCTTTGAGACCTGGTGAAGCTATGCTCACCGGGTCTTTTCCTTTTATACTGAGAAGGCAGCTTTTGAGTGAGGTTTTCATTTGCATTCCAACATTCTTTCGGTATAATAGCGTTAGCCAATTTATTCCAGGCAGAGGAAAAAAGCAGTATAGTAGAAAGACTTGGTATGGGGGAAGCAGGATGGACAAATATAAAATTTTATTGGTAGATGATGAACGCCAGGAAAGGGAAGGAATCTCCTTTCTGATTGAGCGATACGGCTATCCACTGCAGATTAAGCAGGCAGTCAATGGGCAGAAGGCTCTGGAGATGATGAAGAAAGAGGAATTTGATATTCTGTTTACGGATGTAAAGATGCCGGTGATGGATGGTCTTACTTTGGCCAGAGAGGTGGCACAGGCCTATCCCAAAACAATTATCATTATCTTCAGTGCCTATTCGGAATTCAATTTTGCCAGAAAGGCTATGGAAGCGGGGGTAGTCAACTATTTGCTGAAGCCGGTGGAGATACAGGAGTTTCAACACTGTATGGAAGGGGTTATCAATAAACTAAATGAGAATCGTATACATGATGAACAGGACAGAGAGAATCAGGAGCTGATGCAGGAGGTCATGCTTTATGGTCTTTTCCGCACGGGAAAGGTGCCGAAGGGAGAGAGGGAGGTTCTTAGGAAGCTCCTGTTTGAAAAAAAACAGGAGGGCTGCATTCCTATTGTCTTTGAATTTGTAGATAACTATTTTGAACACAGTGGGGAGCTGTTCCAGAAGATGGCGGGAGCTTACTTTCGGGAGATAACCTTTGTTGAGCTGCTGCCCAATGAGGCTTACCTTGTAATTGAGAGTGGGGAGTATAAGAATCCGGTGCGCCTTAAGGAACAGCTTGAAAAGCTGTTGAAGGCTCTGGGAGAGCGGCAGGAATGTCTGGTGGTGGCAGGAGAAACGACTTCATCGATGGACGAGCTGATTACCCAACTGGTAAGGATGGATGAGCTTCGAAAGGATATTTTTGGATATGGAGACCGCATTCTTTTTGTAAGAGAGGGCAGTGAGGGACAGACCAGATATGCCAGAGCTATTGAAGAGGTAAAAAGCGATATTTTTTCTGCCATTGAGCGACAGGAGTTGGATAGAATACGGGAGGGCTGTATGCAGCTCAGAGAAACTCTTTCCACCTCCAGGGAACTGAGCCGTATTTATATACAGCATCTTCTTTATTCTATCGTAAAAGAGCTTTACGATAAGATTCCGCAGGTAGAATATGAGGATGCACTTGCTATGGCAGGAGAGTTTTTTTCGGAAAAGAAGCCGGAAAAGGTGCTGAGTGATTTTTCAGAGGCAGTGGACAGAATTCTTTCTGTGGCCGGAAAAGAGGAGAAGACCGATTCTGAGCTTATCCTTCGGATTAAAAACTATATCCAGAAGGATTACCAGAAGGATCTGAGCCTTGTGGAGGTGGCAAGGGAGGTGGGACTGGCTCCCGCTTATGTCAGCCATACCTTTAAGAAGGAAACGGGACAGGGGATTGTGGAATACATCACCGAATTAAAAATGAAGAAAGCAAGGAAGCTGTTGGAGGACAAGAGCCTTAAGATCGTCAAAATTGCCCAAAGCTGCGGGTACGAAAACCAGTCTTACTTTAATAAGCTGTTCAAATCCTATTATGGAATGACCCCCAGACAATACAGGGAGGGATTGCGATAATGATTCGTTTTTTTAAATGGTATTACGGTTCTGCCAATCTGAGAAATAAGCTGTTTATCAGCTATTCATTACTGGTTCTGCTGCCTGTTCTTTTTATGGGGATATATTCCTACCAATTATCCAGGGACAGCTTTTTAGAACAGACCAGACTGAGTATGGAGGATGCAGCAGCAAGCATGAAGGTAGGGCTGGAGGGCTCCATCAGCAGAGAGGACGATAATATCCGTTATCTTACCTATAATGCAGAACTGCGGGAGCGCCTGGAACGCTATCAGGAGGATGCCACAGCCTTTACCAAAACGCTGACGGAGGATATCAAGCCGGTATTCTGGTATTTTATTACCTCGGACAGAAATCTGAACTGGATACGCATTTACAGCCAACATCTTGACCGCAGCATTGAAGATTTCTGCCATTCGGCCCGGCAGGTGGAGGATGAGGAATGGTATCAGGAAAGCATGACCTGCTTTAAGACTATTTGGCGGGTGGATGAGGAAAATATTTATGCCAGCAGAACACTGTTGGATGCAGGTTCATCTTCTGCTCCGGTGGGGGTGGTAGAGCTGGAGCTGAATTTAAAAAAGATGACAGAGTCTATCTGCCAGATCGACACCGATGAAGGCGGTACATTGCTGCTGGATGCAGATGACAGAGTGATTTTCAGAAGTCCTTATATCGATAAAGAAATGGAAAACCGGGTAGAGGAGTACATTCGAACAGTTGCGCCTCTGAAATTTACGGAGACCGACCGTTTTTTGCTTTCAGAGGTTCAGGAGATCACCAATGGGTGGAAGTTCTACTATTTTCGTGACCGCAGCACCATTGACTGGAGGCTGAAGGAGATTCTGCTTACGACTGTTTTTTTAACGCTGGTCAGCTTTGTGCTGCTGATGCTGCTGGGCTCTCTGGTGTCCAGAATACTCACCCAAAGAATTCTGCGGCTGCAGGAGGCCGCAGAGGAAATAAGCCGGGGAAATTTTCATGTAAGCATGGATTTGCGTTATGATGATGAAATTGGAGTGGTAAACAAAAGCTTCGAAAAAATGCAGCAGAGAATGAATGAGATGATCGAGGAAACCTATCAATTGGGAATGGAAAAGCGAAAGGTGGAGCTGCAGGCTCTTCAGGCAAAAATCAACCCACATTTTCTTTACAACTGTCTTTCCTCGATTAAATGGAAGGCCATCAAAAGGAATGAGGATGACATTGCCAATATTACCGGCCTGTTAGCAAAATTCTATCGCAGCACCCTTAATGGAGGAAGAGCTATTACCACTGTAGAAAATGAGCTGCAGACTATAATCTCCTATCTTGAGCTGCAGCAAAGCACCCACGACCACAGCTTTGACGTTAGCTTGAACCTGCAGGAGGAGGGGCGAGAGCTGCTGATGCCTAACTTTCTTTTGCAGCCCTTGGTGGAGAATGCCATCTTTCATGGTGTGGATTGCCTGGAGGATGAACAGATCAGAGGGAAAGTAGAAATTTCCTATTATCTGGAGGACAAGTATCTGGTTTTTCAGGTTCGCAATAATGCTCCCGGGCTGGATACCTCAAGCCTGCAGGAAAACCTCAGACATCCCTCAAAAGGATATGGACTTTTTAATATTCGGGAGCGGATTCGTCTTTATTATGAAGACAGCCATTGCGGACTGAACGGCTGGGTGGATGAAGAAGGAATGGTATGCTTTAGTGTTCGTCTTGGGCGTAAATTGAAGGTGACCGACTTAGAGCAGGATAATAAGTTAATTAATCGCTAAAAAAAGTGTTAGGTTTCAAAAAAATATTCTATTCGAAAATATCTTTCCCGGTTGTACAATAACACTATCAGAAAGGCAGAAGCATTTACATAAGGTTATTCAGGCAACAGGAAAACGGTTACGGTTCTCCATCAGTGCAAAACGTTACGGAGTGGAGGTAACCTGTGAACAAAAGGCTGCTGTAGCAGCAGAATGAGAGGTAAAAATGAAGAAAAGAATTGTTGCACTTTTTATGGCCGGTGTGATGGCCGCAGGTATGCTTACCGGCTGCCAAAAAGCTGCGGACACTGCAGCGGACAGTACAGAAACGACTGCCGGCAGTGAGGCGGCTTCGGGCACGGAAAGCAATACGGATAAGGTGACACTGAGAATGTCCTATTGGAATTCAGAGGATACCGTAGCTGCTTTATTGGATTATCTGGCAGAGGCTGTCCCTGAGGTGGAAATTGAATATCAGTTTATTGACAATGATAATTACAATACGGTAGTGGACACCCAGCTCAGTGCAGGAGAGGGGCCGGACATTATCTGTGAGTCTCCGGCATCTGCCCTGAAGCACGCAAAATTGGGCTACCTGCAGCCGCTTAATGATCTGGGTAAGCTGTATTCTGATGCAGGAACCAATGTTTATTCCTATGATGGAAGTGTTTATGCCCTGCCCGGTATTTCCTGGTTTGAGGGAATCTATTTTAACAAGGCGCTTTTTGAAGAGAATAATATCGCTTTGCCAACCACCTTTGATGAGTATATTGAGGTATGCAAGGAGTTCAAGAAGCTGGGAATTAAGCCTCTGGCTGCTGGCCTCATGAGTTGGGAGCCGATGCTGAAAAATTCTATGGCCTTCGTTACTGCTGAGTATCTTTCTACCGATGCGGGAAAGGAATTTGGAAGCAAGTATCGCGAAGGAAGCATTACCATGGAAGGAACCTGGGATCCCTACATCGAAAAATGGTCCGAGATGATCAGTGAAGGTATCTACACCAGCGATATGCTGGGAATCGACCATACTCAGGCTTTGGATGAGTTTGCTACCGGCAATGCGGCAATGTTCTGCTCCGGTCCCTGGGATTACGAGGCAATTATGGCGAAAAATCCTGATTTGCAGATCGACATGATGCCCTTTTATGGAACCACTGCCTCCGAAGGCTGGCTGATCGGTGGACCTGGCTGCGGCTTTGCTGTAAATGCAAATTCTGAACACGTTGATCTGGCAATGAAGGTGCTTGAAGCTTTATCCACGATCGAGGGACAGACGGCTCTCTGGGAAAACAATCAGGGCGGATCCTCCTACTTAAAGGGTGTCAGCTTTTGGCTTCCTGAAGCCTATAATTCTGCTGCCACTGCATTAAATGCCGGCAATGTATACTGCCCTTGGAACGAATGGGGTGAGGCTGCCGGAGCGCATGAGAATTATGGTCTGGAATTCCAGTCTTATCTGGATGGACAGGACCTTAAAACGACCTTAAGCAACGTGGATGCTGCTGTGGCAGAGCTTCTGTCCAAATAAGATTTGACACATATGCCCCGTATCGCCACCAGACAGGATACGGGGTATTTTATGCCCAAGAGGCATACTCATTATGGAACGAGAGGAGGATACCATGGTAAAAAAAAGAACTATGCCGGGCTCCCTGGGAAAGTATTTTATTGTTTTTATCCTTCCGGCACTTATCATTTATGCAGTTTTCTGTATTTTACCATTTATTTATACGATTTATTACAGTTTTACCGACTATACGGATATGAATCCTGCCAACCTTAAGCTGGTGGGCTTTGAAAACTATCTGAAGGTGTTTCGTACTCCCCTGATGCTGCAGGGAATTAAGAATTCCGTCATTTATGCCATTTTATTAACAGGCTTTCAGGTGATTCTGGGTCTGCCCCTGGCGGCAATCTTAAATCAGAAGCTGAGAAGCCGGAACGTATTACGGGCAGTATTCTTTTTCCCGGCAGTATTCAGTTCCCTGATCGTGGGTTATCTGTGGAAGTATATCCTATCCTCTGCGGAATCCGGCCTGATCAATAGTATGTTAGTTGCCATGGGATTTAGTCCGGTAAATTTTTTTACTTCCAAAATTGCACTGTATTCAATTATTGCCACCCAAATCTGGCAGTGGACAGGCTGGGCCATGGTTATCTTTCTTGCCAATCTGCAAAGCATTTCGGAGGAGCTTTACGAGGCAGCCCGCATTGACGGTGCCAGCAGCATGAAGAGCTTTTTCGGAATCACTCTTCCGCTTATGTGTCCTTCCGTGAAGATAGTGGTGGTTACCGGACTCATCGGGGGAATGAAGGTATTCGACTCCATTTATGCCATGACCGGAGGGGGGCCTGGTAATGCCACCCAGACGGTAATGACGATTATGATGGATAAGGGAATTTCCGATGGCTTTTACTCTACGGGTGCAGCCTTTGGTGTGTGCTTCTTCATCGTGGTACTCATCATCAGTGCCCTGGTCAACAAGCTAATGTTAAAATGGAGCAGAGGGATATCATGAAAAAAACAAAGAAGAAATTAATGCTGGTGGAGCTATTTATGGTTCTCCTGGCGATTATCTGGTTTATTCCAATCTATTATTTAATTGTAACGACCCTGAAAAGTCAGCAGGAGGCTACGCTGAATCCTCTGGCCCTTCCTAAAAAATGGGAATTTTCCAACTATATTAATGCCTGGGTCAAAATGGACTTCCCCAGAGCTTTTGCCAATACACTGATCATTACCGTTTCCGCCGTACTGATTCTGGTGGTTGTAGGTACTCTGGCAGGTTATGCGCTGGCTCGTACCAAAACAAGGCTTTCGGGAATCATTTTTCTGCTGTTTCTGGCGGGACTGATCGTTCCGTTTCAAATGAACATTATTTCCTTATACCGTATAGTGAAGAATCTGGGGATCATGAATAAGCTGATTGCTGTCATTTTGGTGGATGTGGCTATTAATACTCCTCAAACCATCTTTTTATTCAAGGAGTTTATCGACACCTCAGTTCCCTGGGAACTGGAGGAGGCGGCAATTGTGGATGGCTGCAGTGTACCCCGGCGTGTGTTCCATGTGGTATTTCCGTTGCTGAAGCCTGTAGTTTCCACTACGGTTATCATTACCACATTGAATGTATGGAATGAGTTTATGACTCCGCTGCTCTTTTTACAAAGCCGTTCCAACAATGTAATCCTGCAGGAGGTGAGCCGAAACATAGGGCAATTCTCTACGGACTGGGCCACCATGTTCCCTATGCTGATGCTGGGTGTGGCTCCCCTGATGATCTTTTACATTTTCATGCAAAAATACATTATTGGCGGCGTTGCAGCCGGAGCAGTGAAGGGATAGAGGGGTGAAGCGATGGCAAGAGAGCTGAAGCTGGAGAATATGGAGCATTTGTTGGTGATCGTACCCCATCAGGATGATGAAATCCTTCTTGGAGGAGGCCTGATCTATGAGCTGCTTAAGCAAAACAAAAGGGTTACCGTGACCGTTGTTACCAATGGAGACTGTGATTGTGCGGATTATACCAAGGGAAGAAAGCGGCTTCGGGAAACACTGGCGGGCCTTTTGGCTTTGGGATTACCGGCAGAAAATGTGGTGTTTTTGGGCTATGCAGATACAGGCATGGCCAGAGAGGAGAGCTTTTTGACTGCCCTGTACAATGCCGGGGATGGAGATAAGGTATTTCCCTCACCGGTATCATCGGTTACCTATGGCCTGGAGGAAAAAAAGGATTTTCACTATCAATGCTTTGGACAGCATGGAATCTATTCCCGAAATACGCTGATGGAGGATTTGCGGGAGCTGTTCAGAAGATTACGACCGGATACGGTTGTCACTACCCATCATTCGGATTTGCATGGGGACCATGAGGCTCTGTTTTACTTTGTACGGGATGTGCTTAAAGAGCTTAAAGAGGAAATGAGCCCACGGCTTTTTGTGGGCATGGTGCACTCATCTGAGGGAGATGATACCTGGCCTCTTAGGGGCACTCCTGTTTATACCTGTCCCAAAGGACTTGACCAGGGAGAACTGGACTGGGATAAGCGCCAGATACTTCCTTTGCGGGAGGAGCTTCGAGGGGGACTGCGGGAAGGAAATCTGAAATATGAGGCCTTAAAGAAATATGAGACTGCACTGGAGCCGGAAGCGATTGATTACCTGATGTCCTTTGTGAAAGACGAGGAAATTTTCTGGGAAATATTTATTTAGGTAATAGAACAGGCAAAGATTGCCCTATGGATGGGGACTGGAATAGGAGATCGACATGAAGAAAAACAAAGCAGCAATCTATCCGCTGGATGCCTGGACGGTAACAGAGGAAGAATTCACTATAGAAAACAATTACAGAAACGAAACTACCTTTGCTCTTTCCAATGGCTACATTGGAACAAGGGGAACCATGGAAGAGGCCTATGAGTTTGATGTGGATACCGGTATGGAGGGAAACTTCATCAATGGCTTTTATGAGAGCACCGATATCCGATACGGTGAGGCTAATTTCGGCTCGCCTCTCAAAAGTCAGACCCTGCTGAATCTTCCTAATTTAAAGGAAACCAGGGTCACCGTGGATGGAGAAACCTTTTCTTTGCTAAAAAGCAGCGTCAGAGATTACAGCAGAAGCCTTCTGATGAAGGAGGGGCTGGTGAGAAGAAGTCTTATCTGGACAACCAAAGAGGGAAAGCAGATTCAAATGGATTCTCTGCGGCTGGTTTCCTTTGACTGCAAGCATATTCTGGCTCAGCGGATGACCTTAACGGCATTGAATTTTGATGGTGAAGCAAGGGTAAGCAGCCGTTTGAATGCCAAAGTAGAAAATCATACCAGAAAGACGAATCCCATCGTGGATTATGGGCCATTTGGCCCCAGACTGCTTTCCGGGCTGCTTACCGCAGAGGGGACAAAGCTAATCTATGTGGGAACTACCATGGGCTCGGCGCTTACCATGGGCTGCGGCTCTGCAGTCAGTAGCTTTCCTGAGGAGGCGGTAACTGAAATAATGGCTGAAACAGGGGAAATGACCGGAGAGTGCATCCTCAGCCTGAACCTGAAGAAGGGGAAGCCGGTAATTCTGGATAAGTTCATGGCCTATGCTTCCTGCTTAGACAGCCCGGAAGGTTCATTGGAGGAGTTTGTCTGTAAGCAGCTTGAAGCGGCAAGGCAAATGGGAATGGACGAGCTGATCAGCCGCCAGAAAAACTATGTGGAGGATTTTTGGAGCAGAGCTTCAATCCAGATAGATGGGGAGGACTCTCTTTCGTTGATTCAGGGTCTGAATTTTAATCTCTTTCATATTTTTCAGGGAGCCGGACGTGATGGAAGATGCGGTATGCCGGCAAAGGCGCTTACCGGTGAGGGCTATGAGGGGCATTATTTTTGGGATACAGAAATGTACATGATCCCTCTGTTTATCTATACCCAGCCGGAGGTGGCCAAAGCCCTGCTGAGCTGGCGTTTTAATACATTGGAGCAGGCCAGAGACAGGGCAAGGATCATGGGACATCCTAAAGGGGCGCTCTTTCCCTGGCGTACCATCAATGGGGAGGAGGCTTCTACCTATTATCCCCTGGGCAGCGCCCAATACCATATCAATGCCGATATAAGCTATGCCCTTAGCCTGTATTGCCAGGTGACGGGGGATGAAAAATTCATGATCGATATGGGAGCGGAGATTCTTATGGAAACGGCCAGGGTATGGGCTGATGTAGGGAGCTTTTCAGAGGTCAAAAACGGCAGATATTGCATCTGCTGCGTAACAGGCCCGGATGAATATAATGTGCTGGTGGATAATAATTTTTATACCAATTTAATGGCCAGAGAGAATTTGAGAGATGCCCTTGAAGCAGTACGCTTGTTGAGAGAAAAGGCTCCATGGAAGCTCACAGAGCTGAAAAACCGTTTGCAGTTTGAGGAAAAGGAGCTTGTGCTCTGGGAGGAAATTATCGATAAAATGTACCTCCCCTATGATGAAAAGCGGGGAATTTATCCCATGGATGATGGATTTATGATGCGCAAGCCCTGGGATGAAGAGAGAATTCCGCCCCAAAAGCGTTCCTGGCTTTATGAGAACTATCATCCGCTTTTTATCATGCGTCACCGGATGAGCAAGCAGGCGGATGCCATCCTGGGCTTCTACTTACATAATGATTGCTTCAGTGAGGAAGAAATAAGAAGAAACTATGATTTTTATCAGCAGGTTACCCTTCATCATTCCTCTCTTTCTACCTGTATTTTTGGGATTGTCGCCAGCGATATCGGTTACCATGAGGAGGCCTATCGCTATTTTATGGATTCGGCCAGGATGGATTTAGACGACTATCACAATAATTTCTATGCCGGGATACATGGTGCTAATATGGCAGGAACCTGGCAGGCACTGGTCAATGGATTTGCAGGTATGCGTATGCACCACGGAAGGCTTTCCTTTAAGCCTCACCTGCCAGAGAAGTGGACTCGCCTGACCTTCCGGGTGCAATACAGAGGCTCTGTCATTCAGGTGGATATGGAAAGAGATAAGGTACATTTTACCTTACTGAGTGGAAGCCCTGTGCTGCTTTATTTAAAGAGAAGTAAGGCGGGAGATAAGCCTTTGTACTTGGAGAAAGGAGAAACCATTAGTGAAAAAATATAGTGCAATTTTTTTTGACTGGGATGGAACGGCAGTCATTTCACGGAAGGCTCCGGCAGATGAGGCCTGCGCAGCGATGAAGCCTTTACTGGCGCAGGGAACTCCTCTGGTCATTATTTCAGGAACCACCTATGAGAATCTGGCAGGAGGAAGGCTGGAGAGCTTTTTTACTCCTGCAGAGCTGCAAAATCTATATCTGGGCCTGGGAAGAGGAGCCTATCAATATGCTTACACACCGGAGGGAGAGCCTCATGTGTTTGCCAATTGTCTCCCGGATAAGGAGCATTTGCTTTTAATCCATCAGATTTGCTTTGATATTCATCAATATCTTCTGGGGGAATTTGCCTTTGCAACGGATATTGTGTTTACCAGGCCTAATTATTGTAAGATTGATCTAATGCCTGAGGTTGACAGAGGGGATCAGCTTTTTATGCAGGGTAACGAATTGGCCGCTCTTAAGCATAAGTTAAGCTACCACCAAATCACGGGAGGACTGCAGAGCCTTCTGGATCTGGCTAAACGCATGGGGGAAGAAAAGGGGCTTAAGGTTCTTTCTACCTGTGATGCCAAATATCTGGAGGTGGGAATTTCCTCTAAAGCGGATAATGCCGACTTGTTGATGAAGCGATTAATGGAGGATGGAATTGCTCCGAAGAATTGTGTATTCTTCGGCGATGAGTATGTAGGCATTGAAAAAGGTATCTTCGGCTCGGATTCTTTTATGAAAACGGAACTGACCTCTCCGGCAGATTTTTTTGATGTATCCGAGGTAGAAGGAGAGAGGCCTGAGGGTGTACAGGTGCTTGGCGGAGGGGTAAATACCTTTCTTCATTTCTTGAAGGAGCAGGCCGGTCTGTAAGAAGCCTATTATTTTATATCTTTCTTTTGTTTACGCCGCTTATAATAGCGGCGTTAATTTTTACATCTATTTGATGTGCTATGATGCTGTAGAGGAAGTGTCAAATTTCCGGGGAAAGGAAGGCAAAATCAGATTGTCAGGACAGGGGATAAAAGAGTATAATGAAGGAACAGTAAATAAAGGAGACTGACAATGAATATCAATGTATTACAAGGGGTTCTCCTCCCCTTTTTAGGCACCTCCCTGGGTGCAGCCTGTGTATTCTTTTTAAGAGGAGAGATGAACAAGGGTCTGCAAAGAGGAACGACAGGATTTGCCGCCGGGGTCATGGTGGCTGCCAGTGTGTGGAGCCTTTTAATTCCTTCGATGGATCATGCAGAAGGGATGGGAAAGCTGGCCTTTATTCCCGCTGTTTTCGGTTTTTTGTTGGGCATGGGCTTTCTCCTTCTTCTGGATACGATAACACCTCATATGCATATCAACCAGAATACGGCAGAGGGACCCAAGAGTAATTTGTCCAAGACCACTATGCTTTTATTTGCCGTAACCTTACATAACATTCCGGAGGGAATGGCGGTAGGTGTGGTCTATGCCGGCTGGATAACCGGAGAGGTAGAAATCAGCGCCATGGCAGCCTTTACTCTGGCTCTGGGAATAGCTCTTCAGAACTTTCCCGAGGGTGCTATTATTTCCATGCCCCTTGCAGGGAAGGGGATGAAAAAGAGTAAGGCCTGTGGATTGGGAATTCTGTCCGGTATAGTAGAGCCTATAGCAGCAGCCATCACCATTTTACTGTCTGCATATATTGTTCCCATCTTACCCTATCTGCTCAGCTTTGCAGCAGGTGCCATGATTTATGTAGTGGTGGAGGAGCTGATTCCGGAGATGTCGGAAGGGGAGCATTCCAATCTGGGAACCATTGCCTTTGCCATAGGCTTCAGCCTGATGATGGTGCTGGATGTGGTGTTGGGATAAAAAGAAAGAAGGATACCATTGAAAAACCCCTCTGCTGTTTGATCAGCAGAGGGATTTTTTGATGCAGATTCCAGGGCTTATTTTCTGCCGGCCTTGATCGCAGCCTGCGCTGCTGCCAGGCGTGCAATGGGTACACGGAAGGGTGAGCAGGAAACGTAGTCCAGACCTACATTGTGGCAAAATTCAACACTGGTAGGGTCTCCGCCGTGCTCGCCACAGATTCCCAGACCCAGGGAAGGATTAACTTTGCGCCCATCCTCAGAGGCGAGCCTGATCAGTCTTCCTACACCGTTATGATCCAAATGGGCGAAGGGATCACTTTCATAAATCTTTTGTTCATAGTAGTAGTTCAGGAATTTTCCTGCATCATCACGGCTGAAACCGAAGGTCATCTGGGTCAGATCATTGGTACCGAAGCTGAAAAAGTCAGCAGCCTTTGCAATTTCACCGGCAGTAAGAGCCGCACGGGGAATCTCGATCATGGTACCTACTTCGTATTTCATATCGGAACCAGCCGCAGCAATCAGTTCATCAGCAGTCTTTACAACTACCTCTTTGACGAATTTCAACTCCTTCACATCACCAACTAAAGGAATCATAATATGAGGAACGATTGCTTTTCCGGTTTCCTTAGAAACGTTCAGGGCTGCTTTGATTACTGCCTGAGTCTGCATCTCGGCGATTTCCGGGTAGGAAACGGCAAGACGGCAGCCACGGTGCCCCATCATCGGGTTAAATTCGTGCAGACCTTCAATAACATCCTTCAATTCCTGAACGGATATGGACAGCTCTTTAGCTAAATCCACAATATCCTCTTCCTTGGTAGGCAGGAATTCATGCAGCGGAGGATCCAGATAACGAATGGTCATGGGATGATCCCCCATAATCCGATACATGGCTTCAAAGTCACTCTGCTGATAAGGCTCAATCTTTGCCAGAGCCGCCTTACGGGCTTCAACGGTGCGGGCAACGATCATTTCACGAACTGCCTTAATCCGGCTTTCCTCAAAGAACATATGCTCTGTACGGCATAAGCCAATACCCTCTGCACCGAATTCTACAGCCTGTGCTGCATCTCTTGGGTTATCTGCATTTGCCAGTACCTTTAGGGTACGAGCCCGGTCAGCCCATGCCATGAAACGGCCAAAGTCACCGGAAATGGAAGCGGCAACCGTAGGGATAGCCTCTCCGTAAATATTACCGGTAGAGCCATTAAGGGAAATCCAATCCCCTTCATTATAGGTCTTTCCTGCAAGAGTAAAGCATTTTTTATCATAATCTACAGCAATTTCACCACAGCCGGATACACAGCAGGTTCCCATACCCCGGGCAACCACTGCTGCATGACTGGTCATACCACCGCGAACGGTGAGAATACCCTGGGCAGCCACCATACCTTCAATATCCTCAGGACTGGTTTCCAGACGTACTAAAATTACCTTAGGCATTCTGCCGCTTTCTACAGCCTCCTTTGCTTCCTCGGCGGTAAAAACTACCTGACCGCAGGCAGCGCCGGGAGAAGCAGGCAGACCCTTGCCAATAGGAGCAGCCGCTGCCAGCTTATCTTTGTCAAACTGAGGATGAAGTAAGCTGTCCAATTGGTTGGGCTCTACGCGTAAAACGGCCTCTTCCTCCGTAATCATTCCCTCGTCTACCAAATCCACAGCGATTTTCAGTGCAGCCTGTGCAGTACGCTTACCATTCCGTGTCTGGAGCATATAGAGCTTGCCGTTCTCAATGGTAAATTCCATATCCTGCATATCCCGGTAATGAGCCTCAAGACGGTTGGCAATTTCCACGAACTGATCATATACATCGGGCATCTGTTCTTTCAGATGGCTGATGGGGAAGGGAGTACGAATACCGGCAACCACATCCTCACCCTGTGCATTAATCAGGTATTCACCCATCAATACCTTTTCTCCGGTAGAAGGATCACGGGTGAAAGCAACACCGGTTCCGGAGGTATCACCGGAGTTACCAAAGGCCATAGCCTGTACATTGACCGCAGTACCCCAGTCGTAGGGAATTTCGTTCATACGGCGATATACGTTGGCACGGGGATTATCCCAGGAACGGAATACGGCTTTTACGGCTTCGATCAATTGTTCCCTGGGATCGGAGGGGAAATCTCTTCCCATTTTTTCCTGATAAAGGGACTTGAACTTGATGACCAGTGCCTTCAAATCCTCAGCATCCAGGTCTACATCCTGAGTGACCCCTTTTGCCTCCTTCATTTCATCGATGATTTTCTCGAAATCACTTTTGGACATCTCCATAACGACATCAGAGAACATCTGCACGAAACGGCGGTAGGAGTCATAGGCAAAACGAGGATTGCCGGTCAGCTTTGCCAGGCCTTCTACCGATTCATCATTCAGTCCAAGATTCAGAATAGTGTCCATCATGCCCGGCATGGAAGCACGGGACCCGGAACGGACAGAAACCAGAAGCGGATTGCTGACATCTCCAAACTTCTTGCCTACAATGTCTTCCATTTTTCCAATGTACTCATAGATCTGTGCCATGATTTCATCATTAATCTGACGTCCGTCATTGTAGTATTGAGTGCAGGCTTCAGTGCTGATGGTAAAACCCTGAGGAACGGGCATTCCTGCATTGGTCATCTCTGCCAGATTGGCACCCTTTCCGCCCAGAATTTCGCGCATATCCTTGTTGCCCTCGGTGAAAAGGTACAGGTATTTCTTGCTCATTGGTGGTTACCTCCCCATATGTATTTTATGTACAATATTATAGCAAAAGAAGGCAGGAAATACTAGAACAAATGGGGAAAAGGAATGTAAACATTTTTCACTTCTTTGTTTCTTTTGCTGATTATACATTGAAACGGAAAGAAAAAAGTGGTAGATTATATAGAATGATACCAGGGTCAAAAGGTCTGAACCCACATGAGCCTGCTCAAATGTGGGTGAATGTCCTTGAGACCCGCCAAAATATGAGCTTAAAAGTGGGAGTAAGCACCACGATATGCGAATATTTTGCAGGATTGTGGGAGTACGAAGTACGTAACAATCCGTAGGTATCATAGTTAGGGGCTTTTGATCCTAACATCGTATAAATGTAAAAAGTTCTTTAGACACCTGTATCATAGAATGATGCAGGTGTCTAAAAAATGAAGAAGAATACAGCAAAACCGGGAGAGAAGGTATGGGAAGCAGCGTATTTAATGATAAAAAGATGAAAATTATGTGGGATAACCGTTATAATCTGGGGGTGGAAGAAATTGACAAAGAGCATCAACAGCTGTTTGCGATTATCCGTAAGATTGTGGGATTAGTAGAAAACGGAGAAGAACGAAAAGCTCAGCACGCCTGTAGGGAAGGGGTAAAATTTTTTAAAAACTATACGATAATCCACTTTGCCCATGAGGAAAACTTTATGAGCTCATTAAATTATGGTGGGTATGAAAGACATAAAAAAATTCATGATGATTTGAAAAAGAAGATTTTACCGGCCATGGAGGAGGAACTGGAGAAGAATAATTATGATGCGGAGTCGGTGAGACATTTTCTGGGAATCTGTACAGCCTGGCTGACTACACATATCAAGGTAGAGGATCAGGCAATCCTGAACCGTGAAGTGGGAAAAAGAATGCAGGTGGAAGCCGGAAGTCTGGAACTCAGGTTTGAGAAGGCTTTGTTGAAAATTGTTCATGAGATGTATGACTTGGAAATAGAGCCAATCAGCGAGCATTATACAGGCTGGGATTTTGGCAGGGCAATATTCCATGAATTGATTTTTGCGGATGAGAAGGGAGAAATAACACATATTATTTTTGCTCTTGAACAAAAATTGATTTTTTCTCTTGCCCAAAAGCAATTGGGAATTGAAGCCGACAAGATGAATGCCTTTCTGCTGGGAGCAGTGAAAGAGATCCTTCGGGGACTGGGAAATCAGATCGGCTTCTATCTGGAACTGGAGGATCAATTTAAAAGCCGCAGCGGAGTCATGCTGAGTACCGGCGAAATTGCAGAAATTTTCAACAAGCGGACCATTCACTACAGTAAGCTGTTCAGAACCGATATGGGAAATTTTGCCTGCAGCGTCTATACACGATAATGAGGACAGACAGGAAGGAAAAGTATGGATTTATTTGAATATATGCGCCAAAGCAGACAGGAAACGGAAGCGCCGTTGGCAGCCAGACTCAGGCCCAGGTGTCTGGAGGAGGTAGTGGGGCAGCAGCATATCGTCGGAAGGGATAAGCTGCTGTACCGAGCCATTAAGGCAGATAAAATCAGCTCACTGATTTTTTATGGACCTCCCGGAACCGGAAAAACTACGCTGGCCAGGGTGATTGCACAGACGACGAAGGCGGATTTTGTCCAGATCAATGCTACCATAGCAGGAAAAAAGGATATGGAGGAGGTCATTGCCAGGGCAAAGAATAATCAGGGAATGTACGGAAAAAAAACGACCCTGTTTATTGATGAGATCCATCGTTTTAACAAAGGGCAGCAGGACTATCTTTTGCCCTTTGTGGAGGATGGAACCATTGTTCTTATTGGCGCCACCACGGAGAATCCTTTTTTTGAGGTCAATAGCGCTCTTATTTCCCGTTCCATAATATTTGAGTTAAAACCACTGGAGAAAGAAGAGATCAAGGAGCTGATTGTCCGGGCCGTATACGATAGAGAAAAAGGAATGGGAGCCTATAATGCGGTGATCGAGGAGGATGCACTGGAGTTTCTGGCAGATATGGCAGGAGGAGATGCAAGGCAGGCTCTGAATGCAGTGGAGCTGGGAGTCATGACCACTGCTCCCCGGGAGGACGGAAAGATTCATCTAACACTGGAGGTGGCCTCTGAGTGTATTCAAAAGCGGATAATCAAATACGATAAGGGCGGAGATAACCATTATGATACGATTTCGGCCTTTATTAAAAGTATGCGCGGCTCAGACCCGGATGCGGCGCTCTACTATCTGGCCAAAATGCTGTACGGGGGAGAAAGCGTTACCTTTATCGCCAGGCGTATCATGATCTGTGCCTCCGAGGATGTAGGAAATGCAGATCCCCAGGCTCTTCAGGTGGCTGTAGCGGCCTCTCTGGCAGTAGAACGGGTAGGAATGCCGGAGGCGCAGATTATTCTGGCACAGGCGGTCAGTTATGTAGCAACAGCGCCCAAAAGCAACGCAGCACTGGGGATTTTTGATGCCATGAGTGAAGTGAAAAAGACGGGTAATCTTAAAATACCCGGGCATTTGCAGGATTCCCACTATAAAGGGTCAGATAAGCTGGGGCATGGAGTGGGTTATAAATATGCTCATGATTATAAGAACCACTATGTGAAGCAGCAGTATCTTCCCTATGAATTAACAGGGAAAGAGTTCTATCGGCCGGATGGAAATGGCTACGAGGCCAAAATCAGGGCACATATGAAGCGCATTCGTCAGGAGGCGGAGGGATAAAAAGGGAGGGAATTTCCAATCAGGAAATCCCTCCTTTTAAAACAGCATTTTGGTTAAGGTCTCATAAACTTCCTGATTCTTTTTTGACCAGTTATTGCAGATCGAGTCGGCCAATTCAGGAGTAGGAACAGACAGCTTAATCTCTACCAGAAGGGTCTCACGATCCTTAGCAGAAAGCAGGGCTTCGAAGTCTCCGGCAGTGGTCTTATAATAGTTGGAGGTTACAGAAACCTGATCTCTCAGAGCTAAAGAATGCTCCTTAAAATAGGTATCAATATCCTGCTTAACAACATCAGGAATCTCACCCTTGAAGTAGCTGATCGTACTTCTCCCGTCTTCAGTGATTGTGACTGTGGTTCGATTAAAGGTACTGTGAGTTCGTACCAGGCCGGTTTCTGCCAACTGGCTAAAGGCCTGCTGCAGAGGGAGGTATCCGGTATAGCCTTTATTCAGAATAAATTCGCTGATCTGTGCCTGAGTCAGAGGGAAATCTACCCGATTCAGCATATAAAGCACAATTAGCTTATAAAGCTCCAAAAATCCCTGGGAAGCCGAAAAATCCATAATTTCTGGTATCCTTTCATTCTATGCTGCAGGAATCAAAAGTCAGAAACCGTTCCTTTCTACAGGATAACAGTTCTGACTTATTGTCCCCACATCACTTACATTTTAATACGAGCTTAAAAAACAGATTAGAAAATATGGCTTTTAACTGCCTGGGCAACAACTTCGGCAACCTGGGGATCAAAGGGCTGCGGCAGAATATTCTCCTCCGTCAGTTCCTCCTCCTTTACCAGCCCGGCTATGGCCAAAGCGGCAGCCAGCTTCATTTCTTCTGTAATCTGTTTGGCTCTTCCTTCCAGAGCACCCTTAAAAATACCGGGAAAGGCAATAACATTATTCACCTGATTGGGGAAATCACTTCTTCCGGTTCCTACTACCTTTGCTCCGGCAGCCTTGGCCAGATCGGGCATAATCTCCGGAACAGGATTTGCCATGGCAAAAAGAATGGCATCTGAATGCATGGAGGAAACCATTTCCGAAGAAACAATACCGGGAGCTGATACACCGATAAAAATGTCAGCATTCCTCATGGCCTGGGCCAGATTACCCGTTTCCTGTCCGGGGTTAGTGAGCTGAGCCATCTTTTCCTGCATCCAGTTAAGTCCTGCAGTAGAGCGGGAGATAATCCCTGATTTATCGCACATAATTACGTTGGAAAAGCCATAAGTCAGTAAAAGTCTGGTAATGGCAACACCTGCACTGCCTGCACCATTTACCACCACCTTGCAGTCTTCCTTTTCCTTTCCGACTACCTTCAAAGCGTTGATGATTCCGGCCAGTACCACAATGGCAGTACCATGCTGATCATCATGAAATACGGGAATATCTAAAGCAGCCTTCAGCCGTTCTTCAATTTCAAAACACCGGGGAGCACTGATGTCCTCCAAATTGATGCCGCCAAAGCCTGGGGCAAGCCAGGTTACTGCTTTAATAATTTCTTCTGTATCCTGTGTATCCAGACAGATGGGTACGGCATTGACATTGCCAAACTCTTTAAATAAAACAGCCTTGCCCTCCATAACCGGCATAGCGGCATAGGGTCCGATATTTCCCAGCCCCAGAACAGCGCTTCCATCACTGACTACGGCTACGGTATTGGCCTTTATGGTATAGGTATAGGCCGCCTCCTTATCCTGGGAAATGACCTTACAGGGCTCGGCAACTCCGGGAGTATAGGCCAGAGCCAGATCCTCTCTGGATTTTACCTGTGCCTTGGAATGGGTTTCCAGCTTTCCATTCCATTCCTGATGCAGTTTTAATGCCTTCTCGTTTATCGTTAAGCTCATGTGATTTACCTCGTCATGTATGATAGACAGTTATCCTTATTTATTGAGTAACTAATCAGAACCCCATTCGCAAAATTGCTGCCTGGCAGCTTTCCTTTTGCTCATGTGGTTACTTCGCCATATAAATGTTCAATGATATGTCTATCCATGCAAGCAGGATGTTCATTTCATTGAAAATTTGCATGGCTCTGAATAGTTACAAATAGCAAATAATACTCTAACATCATAGCTTAATTATTTTTTTGAATCAAGCCCTTTCTATTTTGAACAAAGTAGTGTATAATGCTAAAAGAAATCTAAGAACCAGTCTTTAAGGATGGAATACAGAATACATAGGATACAATTCGTATCAGAACCCCCCTGTTTTATTATCGTATAATTGAGCTACCGCAAAATGATGCGGAAAAATGAGGACAAACATGAAAAAACAGGCTTTACACAGAGAATTTGTGCAAAGCGTCACAAATTCTGTAATTGCAGAGTGAAGAAAAAGGTTTTCGAGATTTTGTCAGTGAATATTTAGTTCACAGATGTTTACTAAGCGTAAAACGCTTTAGAATGGAGGAAGGGCTGAAGGAAGGATATTCTTTCAACCCGGGATTTGTGCCGATGCACAAAGCTCCTGAGATTAAAATGCTGAAGCAGCAGAATGTGAGGAAAAAATGAGAGAAAAATATGAATCCCTGGCACTGATCGATTTAAAGGCAATAGCAAAATCCAGAGGGATCAAGGGTACATCCACGATGAAGAAGGCAGAGGTGGTAGAGGCGATGCTGCAGTTGGATGAAAAGGAAAGACAGAAAGAGAAATCCCTTCAAGAGGAAGAGAAGGAAATGAAGCCCGTACAAAGGCAGGAAAGAGCAGCGAGGGAGGAAGATATCCCAAGAGAAGAGGATGAGAGAAGAAAGCGTTTGGGAGAAGAACGCTTTCCGGCAGAGTTGGACAGCGGAATTACGGCAAGCGGGATTTTAGAAGTAATGCCGGACGGCTTTGGCTTTATCCGCTGTGCAAATTATCTTCCAGGGGAAAATGACGTTTACGTTGCTCCCAGCCAGATTCGCCGGTTTAATATGAAAACCGGGGATATCATCACCGGAAATACCAGAATCAAGACTCAAAGCGAAAAGTTCAGTGCATTGTTATATGTAAAAAACATTAACGGTTTTCTGCCGGATGTGGCAGCAAAACGACGCAGCTTTGAAGATATGACTCCGGTTTTTCCCAATGAGCGAATGCGGTTGGAGACACCGGGCTCCTCTGTAGCCATGCGGATCATGGATCTGATGAGCCCTGTGGGTAAGGGACAGCGTGGTATGATCGTGTCTCCGCCCAAGGCCGGTAAGACTACCTTATTAAAAGAGGTTGCCAAATCGGTAAAACGGAATAATCCGGAGACCCATCTGATTATTCTGCTGATCGATGAACGGCCGGAAGAGGTTACGGATATCAAGGAAGCCATTGAAGGCCCCAACGTAGAGGTGATTTATTCCACCTTTGATGAGCTGCCGGAGCATCATAAGCGGGTGGCGGAAATGGTGATTGAAAGAGCAAAAAGACTGGTGGAGCATAAAAAGGATGTAATGATTCTTCTGGATAGCATTACCCGTCTGACCAGAGCCTATAATCTGACCGTTCCGCCCAGCGGAAGAACCCTTTCCGGCGGTCTTGATCCTGCTGCCCTGTATATGCCCAAACGTTTTTTTGGTGCGGCAAGAAATATGCGGGAGGGAGGCAGCCTGACGATTCTGGCCACTGCCCTGGTGGATACGGGAAGCAAAATGGATGATGTGGTGTATGAGGAATTTAAGGGAACCGGTAACATGGAAATGGTTCTGGACCGTAAGGTGGCGGAAAAGAGAGTATTCCCCGCTATTGATATTCCTAAATCCGGCACCCGCAGAGAGGACCTGCTGCTGAACCAGGAAGAGATGGAGGCCATTAATGCCATACGCCGGGCCTTTAATGGAATGAAGGCTGAGGAAGCGGTAGACAAGGTAATCGATCTGTTTAATAAAACGAGGGATAACCGGGAATTTGTGGAGATGGTTAAGAAGATCAAGTTTTTTTAATCAGGAACCTTTGCCTGTGATTGTCTGAATGCAGAAAGAGACAGTAAGGATATTGCTGCAAAGCAGTATGCAGATGGTACTGCAGCGACTCCAAGGTCTTCTGTGAAAAAAACACTTGCTAAGAGTAAAAGGCTGTGCTACAATAAATGAGCTGTTTGTGAAATGAACAGTGTGGATGAGAACAGATTGTAGAGACTGGTACGTTTGTAGCACAGGCTCTATAGGAAGCCGGTGTGTCAAGAGCACATCAGATGCTTAGAAGTTTTAAATGGAAATTGAAGAGGTGAACGTATGAGAGAAGGAATCCATCCTGATTACCATCAGGCAACCGTAACTTGCAACTGTGGCAATACATTTGTGACCGGTTCTACAAAGAAAGATATTCATGTGGAAGTTTGTTCCAAATGCCATTCATTCTATACAGGTCAGCAGAAGACTGCAAGAGCTGACGGACGTATTGATAAGTTCAACAAAAAGTACGGTGTTAAATAGGTATTGCGAAAAAAGGTTGAGGTGGAGCATCTCAACCTTGTTTTGTATGAAAATAAGGAGAGATAAGAATGGCAAGAAGAAGACGACGTGATTGTTCCTGTGGAATCGGCGGTCAGGCGGTTCTGGAGGGCGTGATGATGAAGAATAAAGATTTATATGCAGTCGTTGTCCGAAAGCCGGATGGCGAGCTGGTTATGGATACAGAGGAATACCATGGAATCATTCACGGGAGTAAATTCAAAAAGATTCCGTTTGTTCGAGGAATATTCAATTTTCTGGACTCCCTGATTCTTGGAAGCCGGACATTAACCTATTCCGCCAGCTTTTATGAAGATGAAGAGGCTAAGGAGACTGCGCTCGACAAGGCGGCAAAGGGGATTTTCAAGGATAAGACAGAAAAGATTTTTATGGGGATCACGATTACCTTATCATTAGTATTAGCTGTTGCTGTTTTTATGGTACTGCCCTATTTTTTGGGAAATCTTTTTCATTCATTTGTGAGAAATACTACGGTACTGGCATTGATCGAAGGGTTGATCCGTATTGGAATCTTCGTGCTGTATATTTTGTTGATATCTCGTATGCAGGATATAAAAAGGGTGTATATGTACCATGGTGCAGAGCATAAATGTATCAACTGTATTGAAAAGGGACGGCCGCTGACAGTGCACAATGTGATGCGAAGCAGCCGTCTGCATAAGCGCTGCGGAACCAGCTTTATGTTATTTGTTATGTTGGTCAGCATAATCTTATTTATTTTTATTCGGGTGGACAATCCAATTTGGAGAGTGGCTGTGAGAATTCTATTGGTGCCTGTGATTGCAGGAATTTCCTATGAGATTATTCGTTTTGCGGGAAATCACAGCAATAATTTTCTGGTAAAATTAATTTCTGCACCGGGAATGTGGATGCAGACTTTGACCACGAAGGAGCCGACAAAAGAAATGGTAGAGGTGGCGATTAAGTCAGTGGAGGCAGTATTTGACTGGAAGGAATACCTCTATGATACCTTCGGCTATGAGATTGATGATTCCTGGCTGCAGGATGAGGAGGAAGCAAATCAGGCAGACGGAGCTTTGCAGGGTGCCTCGAGCTAGTGCAACGGTTTTAAATTAACTACACCATATCACTTGTCTATTTTCCCGATAGCACAGGACAAAAATCCTCAGCGTAGCCCGCTACGCCTACGTTTTAATTAGCATAACGGCACTACCTATGACAGCATCTGCTGTGCTGATAGGTATACTAAGATGAGCAGAGGGTGAGAAGATGGAGTATAAGGAAGCATATCGGTGGGGCGCTGAGGAACTTTCCCAGGCCGGAATAGAGGAAAGCCGATTGGATGCCAGACTGCTTTTGGAATATGTGTGCCATACTGATCGGAATACTTTGCTTGCCCATGGAGACAGAAGGGTTGAACAGGAGGAACAGAAGCGGTTTGAAGAACTGATAGCCCGGCGTAAGGCTCGTGTGCCCCTGCAGCAGCTTACCGGAGTACAGGAGTTTATGGGGCTGGAGTTTCAGGTTGACGAGCATGTGCTGATCCCCCGCCAGGATACAGAGTGTCTGGTGGAGGAGGTCATGCGTTTTTCTCAGGATGGAAATCGAATCCTGGATATGTGTACCGGCTCCGGCTGTATCCTCTTAAGCCTTCTGCACTATTCCAATGCCTGTAAGGGGGTGGGAGCCGATATTTCCCCTGAAGCACTCAGGGTAGCCCACAGCAATGCCTGTCGCATAGAAAAGCTGGAGAGACCGGTACCCTGGGAAAAGGATACGGTAAGATTTGTAGAGTCGGACCTGTTTTCCCGGATTTCTGATGAAAAGTTTGATCTTATTGTTTCCAACCCGCCCTATATAGTAAGCTCGGTAATACCAACGCTGATGGAGGAGGTTAAGAATCACGAGCCTTTATTAGCTTTAGATGGAAAAGAAGACGGGTTGTTTTTTTATGGAAGAATTATTGAAGAAAGCAGGGCCTTTCTGGTTAAGGAGGGAAGGCTGTTTTTTGAAATAGGCTTTGATCAGGGAGAGGCTGTTTCGAATCTGATGAAAAAGGCCGGATTCGATGAGGTGACTGTAGTAAAGGATTTGGCCGGACTTGACCGGGTGGTGCATGGTATCTGGATGGGATAAAAAGCAGCGGAGGTATGAGCCTAAAAAGGGAAAAGGGTGAAATTATTTTCCGCTGAAAAATGAATCGTAAATGTATTTCTGAATAAAAGAGGTATTTTGCAATGGAGGAAAGCTATGTTTGACAAGTTAGATGATTTACTGATTCGATATGAGGAAATCATGAGTGAACTGCATGAACCTACGGTAACAGGGGATCAGGTGCGTTTTCGTAAGCTGATGAAGGAGCAGAGCGATTTGACTCCTATCGTGGAGGCATATGCAGAGTATAAGAAAAATAAACAGGATATTGAGGACAGCCTTTCCATGCTGGAGGCAGAGTCTGATGAAGATATGCGCCAAATGCTGAAGGAAGAATTAAACTCTGCAAAAAACCGGGTAGAGGAGTTGGAGGAAACCATGAAAGTTCTCCTGCTGCCTAAGGATCCAAATGATGATAAGAACGTTATTGTAGAAATCCGTGCCGGTGCAGGTGGTGATGAAGCGGCTTTATTTGCGGCAGAAATCTACCGGATGTATGTACACTATGCGGAAAGCCGCCGATGGAAGGTGGAAACCATGGAGGTTGAGGAAATCGGCATCGGCGGAATGAAAAGTGTATCCTTTATGATTACCGGACAGGGAGCCTATTCGGTAATGAAGTATGAAAGCGGTGTGCATCGTGTACAGCGTGTACCGGAAACGGAAAGCGGCGGTCGGATTCATACCTCTACCATTACGGTAGCGGTGATGCCGGAAGCAGAAGAAGTAGATGTACAGATTGATGAAAAGGATATCCGTATTGATGTTATGCGGGCTTCCGGCAACGGTGGGCAGTGCGTCAATACTACTGACTCGGCTGTACGTTTGACCCACTATCCGACAGGAATTGTGGTATATAGCCAGACAGAAAAATCCCAGCTGCAGAATAAGGCCAAGGCCTTTGCCCTGCTACGTGCAAAGCTGTATGACATTGAGCAGCAGAAGGCTCATGATGCGGAGGCACAGCTTAGAAAAAGTCAGATTGGTACGGGAGATCGTTCAGAAAAAATCCGTACCTACAACTTCCCCCAGGGACGCGTGACCGACCATAGAATCAACCTGACCCTGTATAAGCTGGATAAGATTATGAACGGGGATATTCAGGAGATCATTGATGCCTGCATTGCGGCAGACCAGGCAGCAAAGCTGGCGAAGATGAATGAATAAGGCTGATTTGCTTGAGTTTACGATATTAGTTTTACTTTTGTCATGGAAAGAAAATTAAAAAATATATGAAAAAGACGGACTTTGACGTATGTTTCTGCCCGTCTTTTCTTTTTGGCTATAGTTATGATGCACTGTATGCCCCTATAGGAATGTCTTTGTTGTATGTATCGCCCTCATTCGTTGCGGACAAAGAAAATCGAGAAAAATAAACAGTTTGTATCAGGAATGAATAAACTGACTGTAGTAACTCCAGATAAAAAATTGATGCTTATCATAGAAATTGATAAAGCGATTATCCCAGACTGGTCTAAGTATTGATATTTATGAATTACTTTATGAAGGGGCAAAAGTAATGTTGATAGTTGAATATGTTGATGTTAGGGTC
>SFDP01000027.1 GCA_004558185.1 Lachnospiraceae bacterium
CCCAATAGGTGAAAGCGGAAGAACTTGTAAAAACACCTTGAACATTAGAAAATACTGGCTTTTAATAGGTTGACTTGCATTGAACTTCACGGATTCAGGAATTATATAAAAATGAGATGAAGCATCTATCAGAAATGGTAGGTGCTTTTATTATGCAAGGAAGTGAGGAAATGTACGAATTTGATATAAAAGAGATTTCAAAAGAAGAGGTCCTGAAAATGATTCAGAAATATCACTATTCCAATACTCTTCCGAAGATAAATAAATATTTTCTGGGATTCTTTCTGGATAAGGAGCTGGTCGGTGTAGTCACGCTTGGATGGGGTACAAGACCACGACATACTATACAAAGAATCTTTCCGAGTCTGGATACAAAAGACTATTTAGAGATTGGACGAATGTGTATGACGGAAGAGATGCCACGAAACAGCGAATCCCAGATGCTGTCACAACTTGTGAAATGGCTTAAGAAACATCTTCCAGAGTTGAAAGTTTTATTTACCTGGGCAGATGGAATGGTTGGTAAGGTTGGATATGTGTATCAGGCATCTAATTTTATTTACGCTGGTCTTAGCGATGCAGTAAGATTCAAGATTGATGAAACCATGAGGAGAGCATATGCAGATGTGCTTACGGAAAGAATTAAAATCGGTGCTTTTGCAATGCTGATAGAAGTGAAACATATGGTTATTTCGTGTGGGTTATACTAGAAAAGATTATTGGAAGATAAAAGAAAAGGAAAATAAAATGGTCGGAATCAAGCCTCCAAGTCTCCAAAAGATTTGGAGATTTTTTTCTGCCCATTTTCAGAGGCAAGTAATTTCCGTAACAAATAATCTGTGATACAATATCCTTGAAGGTATAAGAGAAATTACAAATGATGTGGAGCCTTTTTTGCAAAAGAGTATGGAGGATAATCATGGGATTTGGAATGGGATTTGATATGTTTAGTATCATGTTTAGTATCATGTTCACTATCGTATTCGTTTTGGTGATCGGTACTTTTGCTGTTATAGCCGTTAAAGGAATCGGTCAATGGAGTAAGAATAACAACTCCCCAAGATTGACTGTACCGGCAACCGTTGTTTCTAAGAGAACCAATGTGACTCGACACCATCATGGTGGAGTCAATGGGCATCACCATCATCACACATCTACTACATATTATGTTACATTTCAAGTCGAAAGCGGAGACCGTATGGAGCTTCATGTAGCTGGCTATGAATATGGTTTGCTTGTGGAGGGCGATAATGGAAATTTGACATTCCAAGGAACACGGTATCTTGGTTTTGAACGTCAGTAAAGCAGAGGTTGGTTATCAATGAGTAAGGAGTCGGAGGAAAAGGCTGACTATTCCATTAGGATAGATCAATGCTGTTCATTTAAGCCCAGTATAGACAATACTCAAGGATACAAAAAAGCCGATGGACAGGAGGTGAAGGAATCTGGGAATGGAGGAAAAGAAATGATGGAAATTTATTATATTGAGGATGATAAAAACATTGCAAATATTGTAAAAGAATATTTAGAACAGAAAGCCTTTATTGTTACCGTTTTTTCAACACTTGGCGAAGCGAGATGTGCATTAGACCAGCGTGTGCCAGGGCTTGTTCTTGTGGATTGGAATATGCCGGATGGGAAAGGTGATACACTGTGTCAATGGATACGCTCAAAATGGAAAGAACTTCCAATTATTTTTTTGACTGTCCGAAATGATACCTGTGATGTCGTTTCAGGATTTAACAGCGGAGCTGATGATTATGTAGTAAAGCCATTTGAATTGGAAATTTTATATTCCCGAATCCTTGCATTGCTTCGCAGGAGTGGCAATGTAACTGGAAAATATCTTACCTGCGGTCCTGTTTCCATTGACCAGAATAGAATGATGGTATTTTATCAGAATGAGGAAATTGGGGTCAGTCAGGCAGAATACCAACTGTTATTGCTTTTAATGAACAATAAAGGAAAGACAGTTACAAGAGAGAGGCTGCTTGAACAGATTTGGGATAGCAATGGCAACTATGTTAATGATAATACATTGACTGTAACAATGAAACGTCTGCGAGAGAAGCTGCACCAGCCATCATGCTTAAAAACGATCCGAAGTTTTGGCTACCGTATGGAGGATGATGTATGAATGAAAAAAGAAACAGCAGATTGATCATGCTGCTTGTACTGTCGGTTAGCCTGATAGCAACTGCCTTGGCAGTTGTCTTCCTAACATATTATTTCAGCCATATACAGTATCAGACTTTGGCGGATTTTTGCGAAAAAATCATCGAAGAATATCCAGAGTGCAGGTATACTATTTCGGAAGCTTTGAAATCACAAGAAACAGACAAGTTAATTTTATCAGATGAAAATATATTATTGTCTTTTGGGTATGAACAATTAGATTTTATGAGAGCAAATGCGGAAGTTTTCTGGGTGGCAGGTACAGGCTTCCTGATTGGAAGCGTATTATTTCTTTTGGCTTTTTTATATTGGCATAGAAAATCAGAAGCTCGAATAAAAATGTTGACAAATTATCTGGAGAAAATAAACACAGGGGGACAGAGCTTGCTTCTGGACACATCGGAAGATGAATTTTCCAGATTACAGGATGAAATATATAAAACTATTACGACACTTTATCAGACGAGAGATGCAGCACTTATGGCAAAAAGAAATTTTGCAGATAATCTTTCCAATATTGCTCATCAGTTAAAAACGCCAATTACTGCGATTTCCCTTTCCGTACAGATGATGAAGCAACAACTCCCTCCTGCTTATCTTGCACAAATTGAACGGCAATTATACCGACTCACACATCTGGCAGAAGCATTGTTACTATTATCCCGTATTGATGCAGGAACACTTACTATGAAAGAATCTCCGGTTGATGTTTTCACGATACTTACACTTGCCTACGATAATTTGCAGGAATTATTTGTAAAGGAGGGTGTTTTTGTTGATATTCCAGAAACAGATGAAATCAGCATAAAAGCAGATTTGGAATGGACAATGGAAGCAATTATGAATTTGTTAAAGAACTGTATGGAACACACTCCCTCAGGAACTACAGTTCATTGTTCCTATGAAAAAAATCCCCTGTATGTACAGGTTCGTATATGGGACGAAGGACAGGGATTTGCCAAAGAAGATTTACCACATTTGTTTGAACGTTTTTATCGAGGAAGGAATGCAAAAGATAATAGCGTTGGAATTGGGCTTCCGCTGGCGAAAGCAATCATAGAAATGCAAAATGGGATTATCAGTACACTCAATCTTCCGAATGGAGGGGCTTGTTTTGAAATCCGTTTTTACAGTCACTGAAATGTCACTTTACTTTGTTATGATGGTGCTGTCAGGAAAGCAGATAGCTTTGAGAAGAACATCATAGGAGATTATTATGGAAATACTAAAATGCAATGGCGTTGAAAAGATATTTGGAAAAGAGGGAAATCGAGTAACCGCCTTGAACGGGATTGAACTTTCTATTGATAAGGGAGAGTTTGTTGCGATTGTCGGTGCATCGGGTTCTGGAAAGTCAACGCTGTTGCATATTCTGGGGAGTGTGGACAAACCTACAAAAGGTACTGTGGAGGTAGATGGTGTTGATGTTGGAAAATTGAACGCTACTGAAGCTGCCATTTTTAGAAGGAGGAAAGTAGGATTGGTCTACCAGTTCTATAATTTAATTCCTACTCTGACAGTGGAAAAAAATATTCTTATGCCAATGCTGCTTGATAAGAGAAGGCCTGAGAAACAGCATTTTGATGCTATTATAAACACTTTGGGAATAAAAGATAAGTTGGAAGCATTGCCCCATCAGTTGTCTGGCGGGCAGCAGCAGAGAGCAGCAATTGCACGGGCGTTAATTTACCGCCCTGCAATTCTGCTTGCAGATGAGCCAACTGGAAACCTTGACCGGAAAAATTCAAGAGAGATAGTTGACCTTTTAAAACTGTCTAATCGCAATCTGAAGCAGACCATACTGCTTATTACCCACGATGAAAAGATTGCACTTGAAGCAGACCGCATTGTGACAATAGAGGATGGCAGGATTATCACTGACCAGAAGCGGAGGTGAGCAGAATGTGGAAGGATTATTCCAAGAGTTATTTACAGAATAACCGTGCATCTAGTGTGTCAGTTATGGCAGCAGCTTATATTGCCACAATGTTCCTTTCCTTGCTCTGCAGTCTGGGATATAATTTTTGGACATATGAAATCGAACAGATAGTTCTGGATGAAGGGGATTGGCAAGGACGCATTGTTGGTACAATAGATGAAAAAGATTTATCTCTGATACAAAATTTTTCTAATGTGGAAAAAATTATTGTCAATGAAGCGTCATCTGGAGAAGAAACCGTGATTGACATTTATTTTCTAAATGCAAGAACGATTTATCAAGATATGCCGTTGATTACAAAACAGCTTGGGGTGGAGGAAAATGCAGCGGAGTATCATTCTCTGTTGTTATCCAGATATTTTATCCATGACCCGCAGGATGAACAGCCACCGCTTTTGATGGCGCTCTATTTAGGTGTTTTAATTATAGTATCATTTTCGCTGATTTTGATTATCCGTAATTCCTTTGAGCTGTCCATGAATGCGAGAGTTCATCAGTTTGGTATTCTCTCTAGTATTGGTGCGACCCCAAAACAGATTAGGACTTGCTTGATACAGGAGGCTGCTGTACTCTGTGCCGTTCCAATTTTTCTTGGAAGTTTATTGGGGATTGCCATCAGTTTTGGCTTGATAGAAGCTATCAATATTTTTGCCGCAGATGTTTCAGGACGGCATGAAGCTATATTTCAATATCATTTCATTGTATTTGGGATAACGATTCTGGCATCTGTTTTGACTGTGCTTTTTTCAGCATGGATACCAGCAAGAAAGCTAAGCAGAATGACGCCGCTTCAGGCAATTTGCAATACAATGGATTTACAACTAAAGAAAAGAAAGCGTTCTCACATTTTATCTCTGTTGTTTGGAATAGAGGGAGAACTGGCGGGAAATACATTAAAGGCACAAAAAAAGGCTTTGCGAATATCTACCCTGTCATTATTGCTGTCTTTTCTAGGATTTTCGATAATGCTCTGTTTTACGACCCTTTCAGATATTAGTACAAGATATACTTATTTTGAAAGGTATCAGAATTCGTGGGACGTAATGGTAACGGTAAAAGATACGGCGATAGCAGATTTTGGCTTGACAGAAGAATTGCAGGAGCTTTTGGGAGTACAAGATGTCACAGTCTATCAAAAAGCCAAAGGAATAGGCGTCATACCGGAAGATATCCAAAGTGATGAGCTGATTGCGTTAGGGGGATTTGAATCCATTACAGGACAAACCATTATGGAGGGGCAGTTACAGGTGGAGGCTCCTATCATTATTTTGGATGATGACAGCTTTCTGAATTATTGTTCGCAAATTGGGATTGTCCCAAGCCTTGAAGGAACAATAATATTAAATCGCATTTGGGATAACCAAAATAGTAATTTCAGATACAAAGAGTATGTACCTTTTGTGAAAGAAAACAGCAAAAGTACAATATTACTTAACGGCAGTCAGAATGGGCAGTCGGCAGAAATACCAGTCCTGTCTTACACGCAGGAAGTTCCTGCTTTGAGAGAAGAATATGATAATTATGTGTTGGTGCATTTTGTTCCGTTGTCCATTTGGACAGCCATGTCGGAACGACTGGGAGAAGCGGAAGCGGACAGCTATATTCGGATTTTTTCCAGTGGAGATGCTTCTCTTGCGGATTTGAACATTTTAGAGGAGAATGTTGTCCATCTTGTGGGGCAGAAATATGAAATCGAAACTGAAAACAGAGTCCAGGAAAAGATTTCTAATGACAGTATGATAACAGGTAGTGTAGTTATCTTGGGCTCGTTTTGTGTATTGCTTGCTATCATAGGAATTGCTAATGTGTTTTCTAACACGCTGGGTTTTCTGAGGCAGAGAAAGCGGGAGTTTGCCCAGTATATGTCTATTGGTTTAACTCCGTCGGAGATGCGAAAAATGTTCTGTATTGAAGCATTTGCTATTGCAGGAAAACCGCTTTTGATTACATTACCGCTTACACTGATATTTATAGAATTTGCCGTAACCGCAAGCTATTTAGACCCAATGGTGTTCTGGACAGAAGCACCAATTATACCTATTTTAGTGTTTGCCGCAGCGATAGTTGGTTTTGTCGCACTTGCTTATTATATCGGTGGAAAACGTCTTTTGAGATGTGATTTGAATGAAACACTAAAGGATGACACAATGGTCTAAGTGCAGATGAATTTGAACAGAAACTATGAGATTATGGTGCAAAAAACGGATAGTCCTGTCTGCGGTAATAAGACTCGTTTATGAGAGGAACTTTTTTCGGCCGGATGGTCTCTCCGGGAAAGCCTCTCATGGGTTCTGGGAAAATCTCTGAGCAGCAGGGGAAGTCAATCGATTTCCCCTGCCAGTTCAAAGCCCTTCTTGGCGGCAATCACCGCAATAATCTCGTTAATTACCGCTGCCGCCGCAATGGTTCCCTTTACAATTACCGCAAGGTCGGGCTGGGAAGCAGCCAGTACGGAACAGATGATCCCGGTAAAAACTAAGGACACACCGGAATGGGGCAGTAGGGTAAGCCCCAGATACCGCTGAACCGTTTTCGGCATTTTGGCTGCCTTAGCCCCGAACCTGGCACCGAAATATTTCCCACAGGCACGGGAGCCAATGTAGATAAAGGTATACAGGCCGGCGCCGAGAATCAGGTGGTAATCCAGGGGCGCTCCCAAATCTACGATTGCTGCTAACAGACTGACGGCAAGAACAGGATGAAACCAGTCTGACAGACGGGTTAGCTGTTCCTCCGGGAGCATATTGGAAAATGCGGCTGAAAAGGCAACCCCCATCAGCATATAATTTAAGGAGATACTGGTGAAAATTCTGGTATTAAACAATAGGCCGATCATGGCCGTAGCGGTAATACCCAGTAAAAGAATCGCCAATGTACTTCCTTTTTTTGCAGTCTTTTTTAACAAAAGTCCGGCAATTATTCCGGTGATGGCTCCCAGAACAATGGGTAAAAAAATCATAACCGGAATCATATACAGAGCAACGGAGCCTCCCGACACGGCCCGAGCAATAAAGGAATTTACGGTGAAAAAGACCGCAATGCCTACAATATCATCCAGTACAGCCATAGGCAGCAGAGTATCCGTTACAGGCCCGTGAGTATGAAATTCCTGCACGATAGAGAGCGCAGGAGCCGGAGCCGTTGCCAGAGCAATTCCCCCGAAGGCAAAAGCAAGATATAGGGGAATCCCGGTAAACCAAAAAAGAACGGCAAACAGCAGGGATACGATGGCAAAGGTGCCCAATGACTGTGTCAGCGTGGTAACCATCAGTGCTTTCCCATAGGCCTTGATTTTTTTCCAAACCAGCTCTGTACCCAGCATCAGGCCAAAGGCACACTGCATCCAGGTGATCACCAGCTTATACCACTGAGAATCCATGATCTCCTGGGGCATAAGTCCCAGAGCATTAGGCCCCAAAAGCATTCCTACGATCAGCCATCCCAAAATAGAAGGCATTTTCAGCTTCGCAATCAGCTTTCCTGCAACAAATGCCGCTGCCAGTGTACAAATCCATCTAACTCCATAGAACTCCATTTTTCCTCTCATTCCGCTGCTTTGGCAGCATTTCAATCTCCAGGATTTTGTGCACCAGCACAAATCCCGGGCTCCTTTCGGTGAACCGTTTTTTCACCTAAAACTCCATATAAGAAAATATCCAACTGCCGATGGCAGCGTTCCTCATGGGCATAAAGAAGCTCCCTGGGGGAAAGCTGCTCCCCACAGACAGCCTTAAAATGGGCATTAAAATAATCCATATACATACGAAAATCCTCTGCTGCCGTTTCAACGGATAAGCCGGGACGAAGAGGCTCGGTCTTAAGCAGCCTGGTGAGCACAGAGACATTCAGCTCATCAAAGTCCTGCCGCAGCCGGAGGATTTGGGGCAATAGCTTTTTGGGGGGATTAAAGGAGGCATCCACGAAAATTCCCAGATACTCAGGCTTCTCGGAAAAAAAGTGGAGCCTGGCATCGAAGTAGCCCTGCAGTCCCTCTACAAGAGTCTGGTAAGAAGCCTCGGCTGCCTTCCGCAGATAGGCGGTAATGGAAGTAAAGCAGTTCTCAACACAAAGCAGATACAATTCATCCTTATCCTTAAAATGATGATAAATGCTCCCTTTGGAAATGCCCTCCCTGGCCCATACCGCATTCAGAGCCGCCCCCCCATAGCCCTTTTCAGAAAATTCCTGCAAGGCTGCATAGAGAATCCGGGTCTTTGATAAAGCGCTTTTTTCCTGCTGATTCATGAATCTTCCTCCAAAAAACAAACCACCTGGTCTGTTTATTACCATAACATAAACAGACCAGGTGGTCAATGGGATTTTTGTCGGCGAAAGGGGTTAAGCAGAAGCTGCTTTTATTGACTGCCGGTTTATGCTATGATGAAAAAATAATATGCCTTTTTGGTTCTATACCTAATGCGCTGATCTATTGTGAATTATGGAATATACTGGCGATAAAAGCTGTAATAAGCTCAAAAATGGGGCTGTTATTCCATTTAAGCAGTATTGCAGACAAAATCGGTAATATGGATGAGGATAAAAGAGATGAACACACTTGCTGCGAACAAAGAAAAAGCGATCAACCCCACCTTTCGTATGTTGTCTGCCATAGCCATTGTTTTGGTGGTGGCCGGCCATGCGGATTTTGGAATATTCGACCTGGGTGGGCTTTTTCCCTACTACTCATTTCATGTGGCAGTCTTTGCCTTTATTTCCGGTTATTTTTATCGTGAACAGGCTCAAGAGGCGCCCTTTTCTTATTTGAAAAAGAAGGCCTGCAGGCTGATGCTGCCCTATTTTGGCTGGAATCTGGTCTATGGTCTGCTGGTACAGGTACTCAGGGCTAAGGGATTTAATATAGGCTCTCCAATAGGGATAAGAACGCTGCTGATAGAGCCCTTCCTGGGTGGGCATCAGTTTGGCCTTAATTTTGCCTCCTGGTTCGTTCCCATGCTGTTTATTATAGAAGCAGTGAACCTTTTTATGCGTAAAATACTGTTATGGCTCCACCTGAACAGGGAGGGGCTGATCCTGACCGTCAGCCTCCTGGGGGGAATGCTGGCCGTCTGGCTGTCCATGGAAGGGAAGGTATGGGGGTATTACCGGACAATTGGCTGTCTGATGCTATTGTACCCAATTTATCAGTGGGGACAGTTCTACAGAGTTTATCTGGAAAAAAGAGATACCCTGTCCAATGGCCCGTATTTTCTGCTGGTCTGCGGGTTACAGTTCCTTCTTTTGCTGGTCAGTAAAGGAAGAGTAGCCTATAGTACGGTCTGGTGTTCCGGCTTTGTGAATGGCCCTCTGCTTCCCTTTCTGACGGCAGCCTGCGGCATTGCTTTTTGGCTGCGCATTGCCCGGATACTCAGTCCCCTGTGGAAGAAAAACGGGGCAGTGGACAGAATCGGAGAAAATACTTTTGCTATCATGATGCACCATATTCTGGGATTTATGCTGGTCAACACGCTGTTTTTCCTTCTGTCCATAAGCACCCTGCTGTTTGCGGATTTTGATGGTACGGCTTATCTGAACAGCTATGAATATCGCTACCTTCCAATGGGGCTGGAAATAGGGAAATGGCTGTACCTTCTGGCAGGGATATGTTTTTCTCTGTTTTTGCAAAAATCACTTGACTTTATCCGTTTAAAGCATTATAGTGAAAAAGTCGTAAGGATACGAGAGAGGCCACTTGGCACAAGGGAGGATAATGAAAGATGAAAATGAAAAAAACAGCGGCTCTGTTGATGGCAGCAGTGTTGATGCTTTCCATGACAGCCTGTACAACGCAAAAGGAAACCCCGGCAGATGCTTCTTCTGCTAATACAGAAGCTCAGACTGCAGCAGGAACCGAAGCAGCACAAGATGAAGGAAAGGTTTACACCGTAGGAATTTGCCAGTTGGTTCAGCATGAGGCTCTGGATGCAGCTACACAGGGCTTTAAGGATGCTTTAACAGAAGCCTTTGGCGAGAATGTGGTATTTGATGAGCAGAATGCCTCCAACGATTCTGCCACCTGTGCAACCATCGTCAACCAGTTTGTAGCAAGTAAGGTAGACTTGATTATGGCCAATGCCACCCCTGCATTACAGGCAGCAGTAGCCTCTACAGCAGATATTCCCATTGTGGCAACCTCCATTACCGATTATGCCACTGCTCTGGACATCAGCGACTGGACAGGAACCACAGGGATTAATGTAACCGGTACCGCAGACCTGGCACCCCTGGCAGAACAGGCGGCTATGGTGAAGGAGCTGGTTCCTGAAGCAAAGACAGTAGGTATTCTTTACTGCTCTGCTGAACCCAATTCCAAGTATCAGGCAGGAGTGGTGAGTGAAGAGCTTACCGCTATGGGAATGCAGGTAAAAGACTACACCTTTGCTGACTCCAACGATGTTATGCAGGTTACACAGACAGCAGTAGAGGGATGTGATGTGCTCTATGTACCTACAGATAACACGGTAGCTTCTAATACCGAGATCATCAATGGAGTTGCAGAAGATGCAGGTATCCCCATTATTGCCGGAGAGGAAGGCATTTGTAAGGGGTGCGGAATCGCTACGCTTTCTATTGACTATTACAGTATCGGTTACCGGGCAGGTGAAATGGCGGCGGATATTCTGGCCAACGGAGCTGATCCGGCAACGATGGAGATTGATTTTGCCACTGAACTGACCAAAAAAGTCATGACCAGCCGCTGTGAAACCCTGGGAATTACCGTTCCCGAGGGTTATGAAGCAATTGCGGAATAAATATGGTTGACCTTAGGCCTAAAATATGACAGAATGAATAGCATCCGGTGATTTTTTCATCGGATGCTATTCCTGTCTGCTGTGGGGCAGGAAAATACGAGAAGGGAAAAGAGAAGACGATGATTGAATTTTTGAATGCTTTACCCGGTGCGGCAGCACAGGGAATCATTTGGGGAATTATGGCCATTGGTGTCTATATTACCTACAAAATTCTGGATATTGCCGATCTGACTGTAGATGGCAGCTTTGGTACGGGAGGTGCGACACTGGTGCTGTGCATGACCAGTGGTATGGGACTCCCTTTATCTATGCTGATAGCCTTTTTGGCAGGCTGTCTTACCGGTTTTGCGACCGGAGTTTTTCATACTAAATTTGGGATTCCGGCTATTCTGGCGGGGATTCTTACTCAGCTTGGGCTGTACTCCGTGAACCTGCGGATTCTGGGAGGCGCCAATCTTACCCTGTCGGACCGCAAGTATAAGCTTTTGGTGAATCTGAAAAATACTTACCCTTCTTTATTGATTTGTACGATTTTTGCAGTGGTGATCATAGCGGTGCTGTACTGGTTTTTCGGTACCGAGATGGGTCATTCCCTCAGAGCTACGGGCTGTAATCCGGCCATGGCCAGAGCTAATGGGATCAACACAGAAAAGAATAAGATCATTGCCATTATCCTTTCCAATGGTCTGGTTGCTCTCTCGGGGGCCTTACTGGCTCAGTGGCAGGGCTTTGCTGATGTAAGTATGGGGCGGGGAGCCATCGTGATCGGTCTTGCCGCAGTGATTATTGGGGAGGTCATTTTTGGAAAAATTTTCAAGAATTTTGCCCTTCGTCTGGCAGGAGTAGTTATGGGTGGAATCGTTTATTATGCAGTTATCACCTTCGTATTGCGGCTGGGCCTGAACGCCAATGACCTTAAGCTCTTGTCGGCATTGGTAGTAGCCGTCTTTCTGGCGATCCCCTATTGGAAAAAAACATGGTCTGAAAACCGCAGGAAGCCTATGGAGGAGGGAGCCAAAGATGCTGGAAATTAAGAACGTTTATAAAACCTTTAATGCAGGAACCATAAATGAAAAAAAGGCACTCAGGAATCTGAATCTGACGCTTAATGATGGGGATTTTGTTACTGTGATCGGAGGAAATGGCGCAGGAAAATCCACCATGCTGAACATGATAGCAGGAGTCTATCCCGTGGATGCAGGAAGCATTACCATAAACGGCACAGATGTCACGGGAATGAAGGAACATATCAGAGCCAGATATCTGGGCAGAGTATTTCAGGATCCTATGATGGGTACGGCAGCAGATATGTGGATCGAAGAGAATATGGCTCTGGCCGGCAGAAGAGGACAGAGAAGAGGGCTTCGTTGGGCCATTAACGGAAAAGAGCGTGAAGAATTTAAGGAGCTCCTAAAGGAACTGGAGCTGGGGCTGGAAAATCGCCTTGCCACCAAGGTAGGGCTTTTATCCGGAGGGCAGAGACAGGCCCTTACCCTGCTGATGGCTACCATGAAGCGGCCGGATCTGCTTCTGTTAGACGAGCACACAGCGGCTCTGGACCCTAAGACAGCAGCCAAGGTACTGGAGCTTACGGATAAGCTGATAGAAGAGGAAGGACTGACCGCATTAATGATCACCCATAATATGAGGGATGCCATTCACTATGGGAACCGTCTGATTATGATGAATGAAGGACAGATCATCCTGGACATCAGCGGCGAGGAAAAGAAAAAGCTGACTGTAGAGGACCTGCTCAATGCCTTTAGCCGGCTGAGCGGAGATGAATTTGCCAATGACAGGATACTGCTGGCAAAATAAATATGGCTTGGAATCTTAAACGGAATCTTCCCAGGAAAGAAGGTTCCGTTTTTTTGCCCTATGAGAGAGGAAATGAAGGACTAACGTACTGGCCGCTTAAACCTTAGAATAATTCTGCTTGCATGGAGATAAAATTTAGTGTATAAGTGAAATAGTTCGGCTTTAAGACTGACGAAAACAATAACCGGGTGGTGGGGCCCGGATTGGAGGAAGAAATGGCAAAGTATTTAGTGATTGTGGAATCTCCGGCAAAGGTAAAGACCATAAAGAAATTTCTGGGGGCTAATTATGAGGTTATGGCCAGCAACGGCCACGTTCGGGATTTACCCAAAAGCCGTTTGGGAATCGATGTGGACAAGGATTATGAGCCTCAGTACATCACTATTCGGGGAAAAGGAGAAATCTTAGCCAATCTTCGCAAAGAAGTAAAAAAAGCGGAAAAAATCTATCTGGCAACGGACCCTGACCGGGAGGGGGAAGCTATCTCCTGGCATTTGTTTAAAGCCTTAAAGCTGGAAAATAAAAAGGTATATCGGATCACCTTCAATGAAATCACGAAAACAGCAGTGAAGGAATCCTTGAAAAATGCAAAAGAAATCAACATGAATCTGGTGGATGCCCAGCAGGCCAGACGGTGTCTGGACCGTATGGTGGGTTACCGGATATCTCCCCTGCTGTGGGGCAAGGTGAAGAGAGGCTTAAGTGCGGGAAGAGTGCAGTCGGTGGCGCTCAGGATCATCTGCGACAGAGAAGAGGAGATCAATGCCTTTATTCCTGAGGAATATTGGACTCTGGATGCTGTGCTGGCAGCAAAGGGAGAAAAAAAGCCGATGACAGCCAAATTCTACGGGACCAAAGAGGGTAAGCTGGAGCTGAACACCGAGGAGGACGTGAAAAAGATAGAAGAGGAGATCGGGAAGGCCAGATTTGTGGTACAGGAGGTAAAGAAGGGAGAACGGCGCAAGAAAGCCCCATTGCCCTTTACCACCTCTACCCTGCAGCAGGAGGCCAGCAAGGTGCTGAACTTTTCTACGCAGAAAACCATGCGTCTGGCACAGCAGCTTTATGAAGGGGTGGATATTAAGGGAAATGGAACGGTGGGTGTGATCACCTACCTGCGTACAGATTCCACCCGTGTTTCTCTGGAGGCTATGAAGCAGGCTGAAGAATATATTGTCAGCCAATATGGGGAGGCCTATGCAGGTCACCGGTCAGAAGGCAGGAAAGACGCCAAAAAGATACAGGATGCCCATGAAGCCATCCGGCCCACCGATATCACCAGAACCCCCCAGGAAATGAAGGAGTCACTTTCCCGGGAGCAGTTCAGGCTGTATCAGCTCATCTGGAAGCGTTTTGTGGCCAGTCAGATGAGTGAAGCCGTGTACGAAACGGTGGCCGTTAAAGTGGATGCAGAAAGATATCGCTTCAGCCTGTCGGCAGGAAGGATCAAATTTGAAGGCTTCCGCAGTGTTTATGCGCAGGAGGAGGAAGAAAGGGAAGATTCCAACCTGCTGTTAAAGCATCTGGAAAAGGGAGAGGAGCTGACCCTGAAGGAGCTATGCCCTAAGCAGCATTTTACCCAGCCGGCGCCTCATTTTACGGAGGCCTCTTTGGTCAATGCTCTGGAAGAGCTGGGAATAGGAAGACCCAGTACCTATGCTCCTACCATAACCACCATTTTGGCAAGGAGATATATTGTCAAGGAAAACAAAAACCTGTATGTGACGGAATTGGGTGAGGTGGTCAACCAAATCATGAAGGAGGCCTTTCCCTCCATCGTGGATGTACATTTCACGGCCAACATGGAAATGCTCTTAGACGGGGTAGAAGAAGGGGCGGTAAACTGGAAAACCATAATCGAAAATTTCTACCCGGATTTAGACGAGGCAGTCAAAAAGGCCGAGAAAGAATTGAGTGAGGTAGAAATCGGAGAAGAGTATTCAGGGGAAGACTGTGAGCTCTGTGGCCGGCCCATGCTCATCAAATACGGCCCTCATGGGCGTTTTCAGGCCTGCTCCGGTTTCCCGGAGTGCCGCAACACCAAGCCCTACTACGAAAAAATCGGTGTTGCCTGCCCCAAGTGCGGAAAAGACATTGTGCTTAAGAAAACGAAAAAGGGCAGAAAATATTACGGCTGCATCGGCAATCCGGAATGTGACTTTATGGTATGGCAGAAGCCTTCCGGCCTAACCTGTGCAAAATGTGGAAGCATTTTATTGGAAAGAGGAAGCAAGCTGGTCTGCTCCAATGAAAATTGCGGAAATATTACAGATAAAAAACAGGAAAATAAGTAATTTACTGATAATTTTTGAAGTTTCTTGTAATTGAACAAAAAGTGTGCTATAATACAACAATGTAGACCTGATGTTTTGTTCTTTGGAGGAAAGAATATGAGCAGTATACAACTATTGGATAAAACCAGAAAAATCGGAGAATTACTACACAACAATAATTCCAGCAAAGTGATTTTTAACGACATTTGCAGAGTAATGAAGGATATTTTGGGGTCCAATGTTTTGGTATTGAGCCGCAAAGGGAAGGTTCTGGGCGTGGATTATTGCTCGGAAGTAGAGCCTATACAGGAACTGATCAGTGACGAGGTAGGGGGATTCATAGACCCGCTTTTGAATGGAAGGATGCTGGCAGTTCTTTCTACCAAGGAGAATGTGAATCTGGCAACTCTGGGATTTGAATATACAGACCTGCAGAAGTATACAGCCATCATTGCCCCTATAGAGATTGCCGGTGAGCGTTTGGGTACCCTGTTCCTGTACAAGGCCGGAAGATTTTATGATATTGATGACATTATCCTGTGCGAATACGGAACTACGGTGGTAGGCTTGGAGATGCTCAGGGCAGTCAATGAGGAGAATGCGGAAGAGAATCGTAAGGTGGCAGTGGTTCGTTCTGCAATCGGAACGCTCTCTTATTCCGAAATGGAGGCGATCGTTCATATATTTGAAGAGCTGGACGGAAGGGAAGGCATTCTGGTGGCCAGTAAGATTGCAGACCGGGTGGGGATTACCCGTTCCGTAATCGTCAATGCTCTGCGCAAGTTTGAAAGTGCAGGAGTAATCGAGTCCCGTTCCTCGGGAATGAAAGGAACCTACATCAAGGTTTTGAATGACTCCGTTTATGAAGAGATTGATAAATTAAGAGAAAAAATAGAGGAGGGGCAAGGAGGCCCCAGAGCTTGAAACAAAAGCCCCTGTGGAAGGGAAAGAAATCCTTTTCCAGGGGGCTTTTTTCGGGAAGTGCAGGCTAACTTCTCCAATTTTTTTAGAAGTTTTTGTTAAAAATCGCTTGTGTTTTTACACAAATTAATTATAATAAAACAATAGTGATAAATTGATTTAATGTAGACAAAATGTGTCTAGATTAAGGAATGGAGGCTGGGATGATACAATCAAATGCGTTTGATTACATTAATGTTATGGGTAAAGCGGCAGATGCTTCTTGGCTGAGAAATGACGCCATTTCGAATAACATCGCCAACGTTGATACTCCGGGTTACAAGAGGCAGGATGTCAATTTTGAGATACAGTTGGAGAAGGCAATTAAGAGCAACCGCTACAGAACGATTGATGAGAAGGTGGCTAACATCAAGCTGAATCGGCTGAATCCGATGACCTACAGAGATCATTCCGGCTTTTCGTATCGTCTGGACGGCAACAATGTAGATATTGATACGGAGAATGTAGAACTGGCTTCCAATCAGATTCGCTACCAGGGACTGACCGCCAGCATTACACAGGAATTTGCCAATCTGCAGGCGGTAATGAAGTAGGAGGACTAGAGTATGGGAATGTTTGATTCTTTTGATATTAATGCTACGGGAATGACTGCACAGCGTTTTCGCATGGATATTATTTCCCAGAATGTGGCCAATGCCAGTACCACAAGAACCGAAGATGGCTCACCCTATGTAAGAAAGATAGTGACCTTTACGGAAAAGGATACCCAGACACCTTTCCGCCATGTGTTGAACAAAGCTACAGATCGCTATTCGGGTAAGGGAGTTAAAGTAAACGGAGTTTATGAGGACTCCAAAACCGAGATGAATATGGTTTATGACCCCTCTCACCCGGATGCGGATGAGAATGGATATGTAACCTATCCTAACGTGAATATCATAACCGAAATGACCAATCTGATTGATGCCAGCCGAAGCTACGAGGCCAATGCCACAGCCTTTGGCGCCAGCAAGGCGATTGCCCTGCAGGGACTGAACATCGGCAAGTAAAGAGAAAACGGATAGAACGATAGACAATACTAAGGAGAATACACATGGATATTACATCGCTTTATAACGTCAATTCGAACATGATTAGAACGGCAGCCCGTATCCAGGAGGCAGAAGCGGCCGCAGCAGCCGGAACAACGATTAATTCTAATAATTCTTTTTCCAATATCCTTAATTCAGCAATTGACAATATTAATCTTACCAACTCCTATCTGTCGGATATGGAGAATGAGGAACTGAAGTTCGCTTTAGGGGAAACCGACAATACCCATGATTTGCTTATTGCGATGAATAAAGCATCTACAGCCTTACAGTATACCGTGGCAGTCAGAGATAAGTTCATGGAAAGCTATAAGGAACTGATGAATATGCAGATTTAGAAACGGGTAAGGAAACATGACAGACAGATTAAAGGAAATTCCATCAAAGATTTTGGAATGGTGGAACAGATATACATCGAAACAGAAGACGATCATTATTTCCATTGCTGCCGGAGTAGTAGTGGCAATGGCGATTTTAATTACCGCATTGAGCAGACCCAAGTATGAGGTGCTGGTGATCTGCGAATCCACGAAAGAGGCGGCAACCATTACAGGACTTCTGGACAGCTCCAAGATCCCCTATCGGATTTCGGATGACGGCTATCGGATCGAGGTTGAACAGGATCAGATCGGGCCGGCCAATCTTTTGCTGGGTGCCAACAATATTCCTACGGCGACCTTTGATATCAGCAACGTCACAGGCGGTGGACTAAGCACCACAGAATCGGACAAGGTTAAGCTGTATCGGAAATATCTGGAGAGCCAGATGAAGAGCGATCTGGAAAGCATGGAGAATGTGGTCAGCGCCAGGGTGCAGCTTAATATTCCCGAGGATGACGGTACCATGATCGCTCAGGAAAAGGATTCCTCAGCAGCTATTATGCTTACGCTCAGCAATTCACTGACGGATGATCAGGCTACCAGCATTGCTCAGTATGTTAAGACTGCGCTGGGAAATGAGAATATTAAGACGATTACCATTATTGATGCAGAGGGAAAGCTCCTTTTCTCGGGAGATGACAGCTATTCCATAACCGGTTCAGCCAGCAGTCAGCTTAATGTTAAGCAGCAGACAGAATCGGTACTGCAAAGCAATATTAAGAAAGTTCTTCTGGGAACCAATGAGTACAATCTGGTGGAGGTTTCCAGTAATCTTCAACTGGATTTTTCCACGGTAGAGGATGTGACCCATCTGTTTTATGCTCCGGAAGGACAGACCCAGGGTGTGCTTAGCCATGAGGACAGCTTTGAGGCGGAGACCACCGGCGGTACAGGAGGGGTGCCCGGAACGGACACCAACAATGAAGATAACACGGACTATATGATGAATGACTATCAGGGCGGTACATCCACACAAACCGAGATTTCCCGTGATTATCTTCCTAATGAGAAGATGACTACCACCAAGATTCCGGCGGGGCTCATTAAGTATGACGATTCCTCTCTTTCTGTAGCAGCCATTAAGTACCGGGTGCTGAAGGAGCAGGATGCAAAGAATCAGGGGCTTTTAGACGGAATTACCTGGGAGGATTATAAAGCCCAGAATCAGGAGAGAACCAAATTAACAGTAGACGAAGATATTGTGGATCTGGTAGCCAAGGCTTCGGGAATCAGCAGTGAGAATATTTCTTTCATTGCCTACGAGGAGCCCATGTACATCGATGCAGAAGGGATGGCGGTAACTCCCACCGATATCCTGCAGATCGTTTTGATCGTTTTAATTTTAGGTCTTCTGGCCTTCGTGATTATCCGCAGCATGAGAGCAGATAAGGAAACGGTGGAAGAAGAGGAGGTTTCTGTGGAAAGTCTGCTGCAGTCTACTCAGGACAGTGGCTTAGAGGATATCGAAGTAGAAGCGAAATCAGAAACCAGAAAGCTCATTGAGAAGTTTGTCAATGAGAATCCGGAGGCGGCGGCCAATCTGCTGCGTAACTGGCTTCAGGAGGACTGGGCTTAAGGAATATAGAATGCTCCGGCATGACAAGGAGGGAAACGATGCCACGGACACAAGAGGAGAAGATGTCCGGCCTACAAAAATCAGCGGTTTTGCTGATCAGTCTGGGGCCGGAAAAGTCTGCCAATATTTTTAAGCACCTGAAAGAAGAAGAAATAGAAGAACTGACACTGGAAATTGCCAATACCCGTAACGTTACCACCCAGATCAAGGAAGAGGTTACGGCAGAGTTTTACCAGCTTTGTCTGGCTCAGCAATACATAGCAGAAGGTGGTATCGGCTATGCCAAAGAGCTTTTGGAGAAGGCATTAGGCGCAGAGAAAGCAGTTTCCGTTATCAGCAAGCTGACGGCTTCCTTGCAGGTAAAGCCTTTCGAATTTGTTCGAAAAACGGATGCTTCCCAGTTGCTCAACTTTATCCAGGACGAGCATCCTCAGACGATAGCCTTAATCTTATCATATATGTCAGCGGGACAGGCATCAATGATCATTTCTGCACTTCCGCCGGAACGGCAGGCTGACGTGGCAAAGAGGGTAGCGCTTATGGACAGGACCAGCCCGGATATTATCAAAGAAGTGGAAAAGATTCTGGAATCCAAGCTGGCCAGCCTGGTTAATCAGGATTACACGATTATCGGTGGTGTAGACGCTGTAGTAGAAATTTTGAATGCAGTAGACCGCGGAACCGAGAAGCATATTATGGAGACTCTGGAAATTGAAGAGCCTGAATTAGCTGATGAGATCCGCAAGAAAATGTTTGTATTTGAAGATATTCTGCTTCTTGACGACAGAGCGATTCAGAGAGTTCTTCGTGATGTGGACAATAACGACCTTGCCGTTGCCCTTAAGGGTGCTAATGAACAGGTACAGACGGCGATCTTCAACAACCTGTCCAAGCGTCTCTCTGCAATGATCAAAGAGGACATGGAGTTTATGGGGCCTGTTCGTATGAAGGACGTAGAGGAAGCACAGCAGAAGATTGTAAACATTATCAGAAAACTGGAAGACGCAGGAGAGATTGTGATTTCCAGAGGCGGAGGAGACGAGATTGTTGTCTAGGAATCTGATTAAGGCAAATCAAGTCGTTTTGAAGGAAAAGGATATTAGAGTAATTGATACCAACGAGTTGGTTGCCGAGAAAATAAAGAATTTACATAATCAGGCTGGAGAAGAAAGTGCTTCGGGCGGATTTTGCAGCGGCCTTAACGTGGATAAGGTGGAGGCGGTTCTGCCGTTGGAAGGGGAAGCGGAAGGCGAATTCCTGCCGGATGAAGAAGCTGCTATGATTCATCAGGAGCCGGTATATACAGGGCCTACTCCGGAAGAACTGATAGCTAGGGCGGAAGCAGAAATCGAAGAGATGAAGCAGACCGCCGAGGAGCAGTTGGAATCCATGAAGGAATATACCATGGAGGAATGGCGCAGGAATGGCTATCATGAGGGTCAGAAGAAGGCCATAGAGGAATTGGAAAAAGAAAAGGCAGCCTTAAAGCAAAAGGAGGCTATGCTGGAGAAGGAATATCAAGACCGGATCAGTCAGTTGGAGCCTGCTTTCATTGAAACCCTGACGGGGATTTACGAGCAGATTTTTCTGGTGGATTTGGCCGATTATAAACCTGTACTTCTTCATGCGATCAGCAATTGCATTCGCAATATCGAAGGAGGAAGAGATTTCATTATCCATGTCAGTAAGGCCGATTATGAAGCAGTCAGTAAGGCTAAAGATGAGCTTTTTGCGGGGATCGCCACCACATCGGCGACTCTGGAGATCGTGGAGGATATTACGCTTGGAACCAACCAGTGTATGATTGAAACCACCAATGGCATTTATGACTGCAGTATCGGCAGTCAACTGGAGGAATTGGGGAAAAGACTCCGCCTCCTGTCCTATGAAAATTAAAGAAAAGGCGTAAAGACGATGGAAATGACCATTGACTTTGGAAAATACAATAGAATACTGGAAGAGAGCCTGATTAAGAAAAAGGGAAAGATCGTCAATGTGGTGGGTTTAACACTGGAGTCTGCAGGACCGGATGCTAAGCTGGGAGACATTTGCTACATCTATCCCGGAGGAGAAAATCCGGCTCCGATCATGGCAGAGGTGGTAGGCTTTAAAAACGGGCGAACACAGCTAATGCCCTATGAAATCACTGACGGAATTGCTGCCGGCAGTATTGTAGAGAATACAGGAGAGCCACTCAAGGTGCTGGTAGGAGATGAGCTTCTCGGTAAATGCCTGGATGGATTAGGAAGGCCGTTGGATGGAAGCAGGATGAGTCAGGGTCAGCCCTATACCGTTGAATCTCTCCCGCCGGATCCTATGAGCCGGGTGCTGATCAGTGATATACTTCCCCTTGGAGTAAAGGCGGTTGACGGCCTGATCACCGTAGGTAAAGGACAGAGGATTGGGATTTTTGCCGGCTCCGGCGTAGGCAAATCCACTCTGATGGGTATGTTTGCCAGAAATACGAAGGCAGATATTAATGTGATTGCTCTGGTAGGAGAGCGGGGAAGAGAGGTAAGAGAGTTCATTGAACGAGATTTAGGTGAAGAGGGAATGGAACGCTCCGTAGTAGTTGTAGCCACCTCAGATCGCCCTGCATTGGAGAGAAACAAAGCAGCCAAGACGGCTACAGCCATTGCGGAATATTTCAGAGATCAGGGAAAAGATGTTTTGCTGATGATGGATTCCCTGACCCGTTTTTCCATGGCACAGCGAGAGATTGGACTTGCCAGCGGTGAGCCTCCGGTTTCCCGCGGATATCCACCCAGCGTTTACTCTGAGATGCCCAAGCTCCTGGAGAGAGCGGGAAACTCCGCAACCGGCTCCATAACAGGGCTGTACACGGTGCTGGTAGACGGTGATGATTTTAATGAGCCGATTACGGATACCGCAAGGAGTATCTTAGATGGCCATATTATGCTGAGCCGAAAGCTGGCTCACAGGAATCACTATCCTGCCATTGATATTTTGCAGAGTATTTCCCGATGTATGAGTCAGATTGCAGACAAGGAACATAAGCAGGCGGCCGGTAAGCTGAAGAATGTAATGGCTACCTACAGTGAAGCTGAGGATTTGATCAATATCGGTGCATACAAAAAAGGCAGTAATGCGGGCATTGATTATGCCATAGAAAAAATTGATGCAGTCAATCAATTTCTTTTGCAGGACGTAGATGAAAAGATTTCTCTGGAGGAAACCCTGAAGCGCCTGCAGCAACTGTTTGAGGATTGATTAGCACAAGGGTTTGGCAGAATTAGGGGAAATCATGGCAAAGTTTATCTACCGTATGCAGAATATCCTGAACATCAAATATAAGCTGGAGGATCAGGCCAAGAATGAGTTTATGCTGGCCAATCGAATCCTTCAGGAGGAAGAGGAGAAAAAGGAGAAGCTGCTTATTCGGAAAGCCAGCTATCAGCAGGAGGCGAAAGAGCTTCTTGCCAAAAGGCTCGATGTATTTCGAATAAGGGAGAACAAAGAAGCGATTCTTCGTATGGAGGAGTACATCAGGGAGCAGGATATAGTTATCCAGAGGGCCAAGGAAGAAGTAGAGGAAAAGGCTGCGGCTCTTGCTGCACTTCGACAGGAGAGAAAGGCACAGGAAAAACTGAAGGAAAAAGCCTTTGACAGCTTTATTCGAGAAGAGAATGCCAAAGAAAGCAAGGAAATCGATGAACTGGTCAGCTTCACCTATGGGAAGAAACAGAAGCTAAATTCCAGAGGATAAGCCCTACAGAGGCAGAATTGAGAAGAAACCATGGCAGAAGAAATTATTTTTGATCAGGAAATAGAAAAAAAACGAATTAAAGAAGAAAAGAAAAAACTCAAAGCAGAACGAAAGGCTCAGAGAAAAGAAGCCAAGCAGAGAGCCAAGGAACTGGCCTATCAGGAGGCTGATCTGGAGCAGGAGGGGGGAGGACTTCCCATCTTTCTTACCACAGCAGCCATTGTCTTTATCTGGCTGGCTATTCTCTGTGTGTTGATCAAGCTGGATGTAGGTGGCTTTGGCTCCAATGTGCTCACTCCGGTGCTGAAAGACGTTCCTGTGGCAAATAAGATTCTTCCCGGTCCTAAAACGACAGAGGAAGGAGAAACCACCGGGGAGGAACAGCCCTATGCCGGCTATAACAGTCTGAAAGAGGCTGTTGAACAGATCAAGGTATTGGAATTGCAGCTGGAACAGGCGGATTTAAAGACAACAACCCTGGAGGAAGAGAATAAAAAGCTCCAGGACGAGGTGGTGCGCCTTCGTACCTTCGAAGAGAGTCAGGTGGAATTTGACCGAATCAAGACTCAATTCTATGAGGAAGTGATCTATGCCGATAAAGGACCCGGTGCACAGGAGTACCAGAAGTATTATGAAAGCATGGATCCGACTACGGCAGAGTTTTTGTATAAGCAGGTGGTAGGACAACTGGAAGAGAGTAAGGAGGTGCAGGATTATGCCCAGGCTTACTCCGAGATGAAGCCCAAGCAGGCAGCGGGGATTTTTGAAGAAATGTCTAACAATCTGGATTTGGCTGCCAGGATTTTGAAGGAAATGGACCCCGAAGCCAGAGGAAATGTTCTGGGAGTTATGGATCCTGCAATTGCGGCGAAACTGACGAAGATCATGGAGCCGGATTCTTAATTTGATTCATTTTTTTGATAAATTGTAACTATTCAGAGCCATGCAAATTTTCAATGTAATGAACATCCTGCTTGCAGGAATGGACATAGCATTGAACATTTATATGGCGAAGTAACCACATGAGCAAAAGGAAAGCTGCTAATCAGCGATTTTGCGAATGGGGTTCTGAATAGTTACGATAAATTTACATATAGAAAAAATGAAAATCCAAAAGAAAGGAGGAAGAAGATGAGCAGATCAATAGCAGAAATCACCTCATGCTACCTGGGAAATGTAGGAAGTGAAAGCTCCAAGGCCATCGGCAATGCCGGAAAGGACAGCTTTTCACAGGTTTTCCAAAAAACCAATGAAACGAAAACCACAGTAACCGATTCCCCAAGGGCAAGCAAAACAGAAGGAGACAGCGTTCAGAATCATGCGAACATCCAGAAGAAGAACGGCCCCGACCAGCTTCAAAAGAAGCAGCAGGAGGCGGACAAAACCGTGGAGGAAGAGCGGCTGCTGACGGCGGCAGAGGAAGCCGGAGCACAGATGATTCAGGAAGTGGCAGATACCTTCCGGGTCACGGTGGAAGAGGTTCAGCAGGTTATGGAAGAGCTGGGGCTTACCCCTCTGGATTTGCTTGATGGAGAGAAGCTGACACAGCTTGTTCTCGGGCTTCATCCGGAAGCAGACTCTATGACCATTGTAACGGATGAGCAGCTTTTCGCTGATTTAAAAGGGCTTATGGCGACTGCTGAGAATTTATTGAATCAGTTGGCAGAAGAAGTTCAGATGCCGAAGGAAGAGTTGGCCAAAATGCTGGCTCTGATCCAGGAGCAGGAAGGTGGAGCAGCAGAAAGCCCTCTTGTGCAGGAAAAACCGATGGATGAGCCTCAGGATAACATGAAACTGACAGAAACGGTGGAACCCAGGGTAGAAGTAGAAACAGAAACAGAGTCGGTTCCTATGGCTAAGACACTTTCCGGGGAAGGGCAGGAACTTCAGACAGCGGAAACGGTAACAAAGGCGCCGGATACTCAGTCTGAGAGAAGTCAGAATAAGCCGGAAGGCGGAAGTCCAGACAACAACAGACAGCAAGCTGGGGAATCCTTTACGACCAATCTGCTGAACCAACTCAGCGAGGCGGTGGAAGAAGCCGGAAAGAGTGAGGGCAGCTATGGAGTAAGCGGTCAGGATATTATTAATCAGATCACCGAGCAGATCAAGGTTTCCATCAAAGCAGATACTACCGAGATGGAGCTGCAGCTTAATCCCGCAAGCCTGGGCAGCCTGAAAGTACAGATTGCCAGCAAGGCGGGCGTACTTACCGCTACCTTTATTACCCAGAATGAGGCAGTTAAAGCGGCTCTGGAAGGACAGATGGTTCAACTGAAGGAGAATTTTGAACAGCAGGGGCTTAAGGTGGAAGCAGTGGAAGTGAATGTAGAAGCCCGTGGCTTTGAGCGAAGTCTTGATCAGCAGGACAGAGAACAGAGCAGCTTTCAGGAACAGACGAAGAAGAATGGCCGGCGAATCAATTTGCTTGGTTCAGAAGGAAGTGAAGAAGATTTACTTTCGGAGGATTTGTCTGAGGAAGACAGGATCGTAGCCGACATGATGTTAAGAAACGGAAACACGGTTGACTACACCGCATAAATGTCCATTAGGACGGAAAGGAGAACGAATGAGTGTAATAGCAGAGGTAAAAGACGGCAAACTGGTGCAGCAGTCCATGAGCAGCAGTAAGGAAAAAGAAAAAAGAGCCTCCAACACACTGGATAAGGATGCGTTCCTGCAGCTTCTGGTGGCACAGATGAAGTACCAGGATCCCCTGGAGCCTACCTCCAATACGGAGTATATTTCACAGCTTGCTACCTTCTCATCACTGGAAGAGATGCAGAACCTAAACAGTGCCATGACCCTGCAGAGAGCCTCCCAGTTAGTAGGCCAGTATGTATTTATGAAGGTTACTGACAGCAATGGAAAGACTACTTATCCGGAAGGAACCGTAGACTATGTGGTTTATGAGAACAACAAAGCCTTTCTTTCTATTAATGATACGTTATACTCCATTGATGATCTGGAAACCGTTGCAGATGCGGGTTATGTGGTAGCCATTAAGAAGGCGGAGAGCTTCGTAGAGGCTATGAATAAGCTGCCTAATCCCAAATACGTGACCAGAGATGACGGCGAGAAGCTTGGCAATTTGATTATCAGCTATGAAGCGATGACCGATTACCAGAAGAACTTCTTAAGCGATGATACGGTGAAGCTTTACAGCGAATATTTCAACCAATACCAGACTCATATCGTAGAACCGGTCAGCAACTTTATTAAGAAAATGGAGAGCTTGCCGGGAGTGGATGAACTGACGGAGGATAATCTGGATGAGCTGAAGAGTATAGTGGGCACTTATGATGACTTTACCGCTTACCAGAAGACCCTGATTGCTTCAGATGCTCTTGAGCTTTTTGGCAAACTTAAGACGAAATACGAAGAATTGACCGCAACAACTTAATCATTTTTCATAGAGGGGAAGGCACAATGAATTTACAAAGAAGCCAATTCCTTTCCATAAATGAACTGCAGGAGCAATACCTGAATAAACCCGTAAAGAACGGTGTTAAAACCAATGACAAGGGATTAACCTTTGAAGAAATCTGGAAGGAGAAAACAGGCCAGCTTGAAGAAGGCCTACGTTTTTCCAAACACGCAGCAAACCGTCTGGCGGACAGGAGCATCACCTTATCGGATAATCAGCTTGACCGATTAACCCAAGGGGCAAAAAGAGCAGGAGAGAAAGGAATCAAGGAATCATTGGTCATGGTTGACCAGCTTGCGTTTATCGTTAATGTCCCTAATCACACCGTGATTACGGCCATGGAACAGACGGAAACCAATGAAAACATTTTTACTAATATTGATGGAGCTGTAATTATATAGCCGGACCTTAAGGAGGCTTAGGTTTTTGAACGACAGAAGAAACCATTACAGCGAAAACACTTAGGAGGTCATTTCACTATGATGAGATCAATGTACTCTGGTGTGGCAGGGTTGAAAACACACCAGACCAAAATGGACGTTATTGGTAATAATATTGCCAATGTGAACACCGTAGGTTTTAAGTCTATGAACGTAACTTTTAATGAATTGATGTACCAGACGACCCAGAAGGCATCCGGACCCAATGCCGCAACCGGAACAGGTGGTGTTAATGCAAGACAGATCGGTCTTGGTGTGAAGATGGGTGCAATCAATACCAATATTACTCAGCAGGGAGCCACACAGACTACGAACAATCCCTTCGATATCAAGATTACCGGAGATGCGTTCTTTGTAGTCAGCAATGGTTCTGAGAACTTCTTTACCAGAGACGGTTCCTTCTATGTAGACGGTATCGGAAACTTATGTATGACCAGTAATGGTTATAATGTAATGGGCTGGCAGGTAGATCCGGAGACCATGAATATCCGTAAGGAAACGGTATCACCATTAAGAATCATGTCTGCCGATAATATGACCTATCCGCCTGAAGCTACCAGTAAAGCCTATGTATCCGGTATTATGGACAAGAATGATACCGATGTGACCAGTAAAGCAGGTAAGACGATTAATCTGCAGCTATATGACAGCCTGGGATACCTTTATACGGCAAAATTGAATTTCAAATCCACGGATACGGAAGGTACCTACGGGTTAGAGTTCGCTGGACTTGTGGATATGAATAATCAGCCGGTGAATACGGATAATATGACCTTTGGTAATAGAACACAGCTAAAGAGGGTGAATGAGTTTAATTTAAAACAGGGATTCACATGGAAGAATATCACTACATTAAATGATGGAGCAGCGGACTATGATATGGCAGCGGCATTGGCTGACCTGAACTCAACTGATCCGAATCATATTGCTGCACGAAAGAAATTGTTGGAGGCATATGGATTAGAGAGTATCGAGGATTTAAACAATTTGGCTGTAATACATTCATATAGGGATCCAGGTACTGGTGTTACAACGGATACGGAGGTTTTATTACTTGATATTATCCTTAATGAGGCTGTAGCATCCCCTGATCCAGCGGTTACTAATGCAAGGGACATATTTGGTGGCAACATAAATAAAATCACAACAAACGTTGAATATATACAAGGTTTTAGTGTTGTTTACGATGCTTCAAAAGGAACTTTTGTTGGAATTGATGGCAACACAGATACCCTTAACTTGGGATTATCAGCACTTACGGTAACCACTCCTGACGGACAGCAGAGCAAATTCTCCGACATTGAAGTTGATTTTACACAGACTACGATGTTCAACAATGGAGGAACTTCTACCTTAACGGCTACCAACGGCGATATTAATGGTCTGGGAAGCGGTAGAAAGCTGGGGAAAATGATTGGTGTTTCCGTACAGAATAATGGTATGATTTACGCCTCCTACGACAACGGACAGACCAAGCTCCTTGGTCAGATTGCAGTGGCAGAATTTGCCAATGCCTCCGGTCTGGAGAAGGCAGGAGATAATCTGTATTCCGATACCTTAAACTCCGGTGAGTTTGATGGAATCGGTGTAGATATTACCGCTAATGGCGGATATATGAATACTGGCGTTTTGGAGATGAGTAACGTGGATCTTTCCGCAGAGTTTACGGAAATGATCACTACCCAGAGAGGGTTCCAGGCAAACAGCCGAATCATCACAGTGTCCGACACTATGCTGGAGGAGCTGGTAAATCTGAAACGATAATCTAAGCACCAGTTAAGTTGACTGTTATCAGCGGCTGCCTCTGGGCGGCTGCTGATAATTTGTAACTATTCAGTGACATACAGATTTTCAATGGAGTGAACATCCTGCTTGCAGGAAGGGGCATATCATTGAACCGAAGTAACCACATGAGCAAAATAGCTGAGCAGCAGCGGTTTTGTGAATGGTGCTGAACAGTTACAGAATTTTATGAGAAACAGCAATAGTTCAATAGTCTGCATATTTACTGCAGATGCTGAGAAAAGTTTATCTTTGGCAGATACGAAACACCACTGAGGTGATTTTGTATGTATTTTTGGTCGTAACGATGAAGGTAACGAATGGTTACAAGAATCAATGTATTTTAGTAAAGAAAAGCACAGAATATAACGGACAAAATATGTCCGATTTACAACACAGAAAGATGGAATTCTTTGTCGAAGCAAGTCATTTTTTCTAAAAGAAAGTAGACAAGAATAGAAATATCTAGTAAAATAGCAACTGAGGAATGGGGCGGATTGCCCCCTGTAACTAAACGAAAGAGAAGAGGGGTCGAGCTATGGATATAGCGTCATTAATTGGAATCATACTCTGTTTCGGAATGGTAATATTCGGAATTATTAGCGGTGCAGGCAATGTTGGAGCGTTGGGGAATTTCGTAGACCCGGGGTCCGTGCTGATCACCATAGGAGGCAGCTTCTGTGCGGTTATGGCACAGTATACCATGCCGGAATTTATCCGAGGGGTGAAGAGCTTTACACTGATTTTCAAAATGTCCGAATTTGATTTACCGGAGGTAATCCATAAGATTATCGACCTTTCCAATATAGCTCGTAAGGAAGGCTTACTGGCTCTGGAAGAGGCATCGACTGAATTGGAAGATGAGTTTCTTCGAAAGGGTGTACTGTTAATCGTAGATGGTACCGATCCTGAACTGGTTCGAGGGATTCTGGAAACAGAGATGGGCAGTATCGAGAGCCGTCATAAGCGTAATATCGGTTTCTGGAATGACCTGGCGGGTATGGGACCTGCCTGGGGTATGATTGGTACTTTGATCGGTCTGATTAATATGCTTAAGGATATGAATGATCCGACCACTATCGGACCGGCCATGTCACTGGCTCTGATCACCACCTTGTACGGCTCCATGCTGGCTAACTGGATTGCCATTCCTGTTGTAGGAAAGCTGAATTCCAAGAACAGTGCTGAAATGGTGATTAAGGAAGTAATGATAGAAGGCCTTCTGTCAATCCAGGCCGGAGAGAATCCGCGTGTAATTGAAGAAAAACTGAAATCCTTCCTGTCCCCTATGGAAAAGGAAGAGATGGAAGAGCCTGGGGGTGAAGTAGATGGCTAAAAGGCGGAAGGAGGAGCTGCAGAAGCCTTCCAAGGAATGGATGAATACCTTCGCCGATCTGATGAACCTGCTGCTTTGTTTCTTCGTTTTGCTTTTCTCCATGTCCACCGTGGATGCCCAGAAGTTTGAAATGATCGCAGCATCTTTTTCGCAGACCTTCAGTATTTTTTCAGCCGGTTCCACAGCTATTGGAGACGGGGTGCTGATCAGCGCCGGTGTCAGCCAGTTGAATGAATTGGATAAATACATAAACAGCACAGGAAAGGCAGCGGAGAATGATCAGATTTCCGACCGACTGGATGAAATGCAGCAGATTATGGAACAGGAGATGCTGAGGCAATCTGAGCAGCTTGCGGAGAGAATTCAGGAAGCGCTGATAGAGAATCAACTGCAGAATGAGGTGGCAATAGATTTTACTTCACAATATGTACAGCTCACCTTGAAGGGAGCCATCCTTTTTGATTCCGGTAGCGCAAGCCTGAAGCAGGAAGCAATGCCTACGGTAGAGAAGGTTGCGATGATACTGGAGCGATATACGCAGAACACGATTGAGATAGAAGGGCATACGGATAATGTTCCCATTCATACCAATCGGTTTGCAAACAATAATGAGTTGAGCAGTGCCAGAGCACTTGCTATGTTTGACTATCTGGTTGAGAACACTTCTTTACAGCCAGCGCAGATCAAGCATTCCGGACGGGGAGAATATATGCCTATAGCGGATAATTCCACACCTGAAGGAAGAGCAAAGAACCGAAGAATTGAGATAAGGATTTACAACGAATTAAGCGGGGAGTAAAGGAGAGTGCAAATGAAAAAAAACATGATGTCTGTCTTGATATTGGCGTTATTGATCGTCAACATTGTATTAACTTCGGTGATGATGTTTTCCGTAGTCGGAACAGCAAGGAAAACTTCTGCATTAATTGACGATATTTCTGCAGCCATCAATCTGGAGTTGGATAACCAGAAGGGAACAAGCGATGAGGCTGCGGTTATCGAAGTGCCCATTGAAAACATTGAGGTATATAAGATTGAAGAAGAAATGACTGTTCCGCTTGCCAGAGGCGGGGATGGCAAGGATCATTACTACCTGGTGTCCGTAGCCCTTTCTCTGAATAAGAAGGATAAGGCTTACAAGAAGCTGAAGGACACCATTGCGGATAAGGAAGAACTGATTAAGGGAGAGATTATCAGTGTTATCGGAAGCCATACGGTTGAAGAGATGCAGCAGGATGTAGATACAGTTCGCATGGAAATCCTGAGCAGGATTCAGAAGCTTTTTGACTCGGAGTTTATTTTTAATGTCACCTTCACGAAGGGATTGCCACAGTAAGCTGGCCGAAGCACAAGAGAGAAGACGGGAGGTGAACCTGTTTGGGAGAGGTATTATCTCAAAGTGAGATAGACAGTTTGCTGGCGGCCCTGAGCACCGGTGAGCTTGATACAGAAAAAATTACACAGCAGGACGAGAAGCAGGTCAAAAATTATGATTTTGCCCGGCCTGCCAAATTTTCCAAAGAACATCTTAGAACACTTGAGTTTATTTATGAGCATTACGGAAGATTGTTGTCGACCACATTGCCGGTTTATTTACGGAAGCATGTGCAGGTTTCTGTGGTCAGTTCGGAAACGGTAGTTTTCTCCGAATTTTCCAATGCGTTGATTAACCCGGTTATTCTTGGAGTGGTTAATTTTCATCCTCTTCCCGGTACGATCATTATCGATATGGCCTCCAATCTTGGCTTTGCCATGATTGACAGGATGCTGGGAGGACAGGGCGTTCCTTTAAAGAAGGGGCGTGATTTTTCAGAAATTGAATTGACGATAATTGACAAAATTGTGACTATTTGTATGCAGCTAATGAAGGAGCCGTGGAAAAATGTGGTTGAAATCGATCCTTTCCTGGAGAAGGTGGAGACCAATCCGCAGTTTGCACAAATTATTTCTCCTACAGATATGATCGCCATCGTAACTCTGAATATTAAGATCGGGGATGTAGAGGGACTGATGAATATCTGTCTGCCGTTCTTCACTTTGGAGAACGTAATGGATAAGCTGAATACGAAGTATTGGTTCTCTACCATCAAAGATTCCTCTGATGAGGACTATGAGCAGTATGTAGAGATGATGATACGAAAAGTAGATGTTCCTTTAAGAGTGGAATTAGGAACCAATACCATAACAGTTAATGATTTCACACAGTTGCAGTGCGGTGATATCATCAGACTGGATACGAAAACGGATTCAGAACTATCTGTATACGTAGGAAATATTAAAAAATTTACAGCCTTACCGGGAACCAGTGAAGAAAAGTATGCGGTTCGTGTAACGTCTGTAATTAGAGAGGAGGAATAAAGGCATGGATGGAATGTTATCGCAGGATGAGATTAATGCCCTGTTGAAAGGTGATCCAATGGGGGACAGTTCTGAACAAACAGCTAAGGAAGAGACTGCATCAGCAGAGGACCAGGAATTATTGACTGAAGCTGAACGGGATGCCATTGGTGAAGTTGCCAACATCAGCATGGGTACATCTGCAACCACGCTTTATTCACTGGTTAATCACAAAGTTGAAATTACAACTCCGGTTGTATCGCTTGCCGTATGGCAGGATGTACTGGATTATTATGAAAAGCCTTGTGTATTTATTCAGATCAAATATACTACAGGCTTAGATGGACATAATATTCTGATTTTAAAAGAACATGATGTTAAAGTTATTGCCGATTTGATGATGGGCGGTGATGGAACCAACACCGAGGGAGAACTGGGAGAGCTGCACTTAAGCGCTATTTCAGAAGCGATGAATCAGATGATGGGCTCAGCAGCCACCAGCCTTTCTCAGATGCTTGGAACTACTATCGATATCAGCCCCCCGGAGGCATCTCTTTTGGACCTGGTTGATATTAAGCAGGGAGAAGAGGTTTCACCTTTCCTGGGAGGTACCTTTGTAAAGATAGCATTTCGTATGCAGATTGGCGATTTGGTTGACAGCAGTATATTACAACTGTACCCAATTGACTTTGCGAAGAAGTTAGTAGAGACCTTTATCGAAGGAATGGGAACGACACAGAGTGCACCCGCACCGGAGCCTGCACCCTATGTGCCACCCGCTGTAAATCCTTCACAGCCAATGGGCAGTATGAATAATATGGGAGGTCAGCCAATGATGCAACCGATGATGCAGGGAATGCAGCCTATGGGAATGCAGCCGATGATGCAGCCGATGGCAATGCCTCAGGGGGCTATGCAGAATGTGAATTATCAGCCTGCTCAGTTTAGCAGTTTTGCACCCAATATAAATCCGGTAGCCAGCAATGAAAATATTAACTTAATTCTGGATGTACCATTGCAGGTAACTGTAGAATTAGGACGGACAAGTAAATCTATTTCAGAGATCCTGGATTTTGCACCGGGAACCATTATTGAGTTAGATAAAATTGCCGGAGAGCCAGTTGATGTACTGGTGAACGGTAAGTTTGTGGCAAAAGGTGAAGTTGTCGTAATCGAAGAGAGCTTCGGTATCAGGGTAACGGAAATTATCAAATAAGAGCGATAAGTAAGGAGTGTACAATGGCTAAAAATATTTTGATTTGTGATGATGCAGCATTTATGAGGATGATGATTAAAGACATTCTTACCAAGAATGGCTATAATGTAATCGGTGAGGCAGAGAATGGAGCCAAGGGTGTGGAAAAGTATAATGAATTAAAGCCCGATCTGGTTCTTATGGATATTACCATGCCGGAGATGGATGGAATCGCAGCATTGAAGGCGATTAAAGCTGCTGATCCCGCCTCTTGTGTAATTATGTGCTCTGCTATGGGACAGCAGGCAATGGTTATTGAGTCTATTCAGGCCGGGGCAAAAGACTTTATCGTTAAGCCCTTCCAGGCTGATCGTGTTCTTGAGGCAGTTAAGAAAGTGATTGGTTAAACCATGCTATTATCTTTAGGTGACCCCGTTAGTTCGTCTGCACAGTTTATTACGGTGCTGTTGATCTTTCTGTTTGTAGTGGCAATTACCTATTTCACGACCAGGTATATTGCAGGTTATCAGAAGAACCTGATAAGAACAGGAAATATGGAGCTTGTCGAAAGTCTTCGGATTTCAAACAACAAGTACCTCCAGATTGTGAAGACGGGGAATAAGTATTTGGTCATAGCCGTATGTAAGGATACGGTAACCTTTCTGACCGAATTGGAGGAGTCAGAACTGATTATCTCGCAGGAAGAAGCTGTTGGTCTGGATTTCAAGGGATTATTGGAAAAGGCAAAGCAGCTTCGCCCGGGAAGCGGTAACCAGGATATAGACAAAGGGAAATAGACATCAGATGAAGAAGTTGTTACAAGAAGCTAAATTTAGAATAGGGAAATTAATATGCCTGCTGGTTATGGCGGGCATATTCTGTATCTGCCCCGTTGTTTCAGTGCAGGCGGCAGATACTCTGGATACGCCTCTGACGGGGACAACGGTCAACCAAACCAATATAAGGGAGCCGGGAACAGTAGACAATATGGCTGAACTGGCAGAGCCGAATATTGCCAATGGACTTACGGTGACCATAAGTGGAGATAACGGCCAGCTGAATTCTACGTTGAGGATTTTGATCACCCTTACGTTAATTGCGTTGGCTCCTACTCTGATTATCATGCTGACTTCCTTTACCAGGATAATCATTGTACTCCATTTTACCAGAAATGCGTTAAATACACAGACGTCGCCGCCCAACCAGGTATTGATCGGATTGGCCCTGTTTCTAACCTTTTTTATTATGAACCCGGTTTTGGTTCGAATCAATGAAGAGGCATTCAAGCCTTTTGATGAGGGACTGATTACCCAGGAGGAGGCTTTGGAAAAAGGAATGGCTCCTCTGCGTGAGTTTATGTATGAGCAGACTCAGGTAAAAGATGTTAAGATGTTCATGGATATTTCAGGAAGAGAATGGACTGCCCAATTAGATGAAATCCCCAATGAGGTCTTAATTCCCAGCTTTATCGTCAGCGAACTTAGAACGGCCTTTATTATCGGATTTGTCATCTACATACCGTTTATCGTAATCGATATGGTAGTGGCCTCAGCGCTGATGAGTATGGGTATGATGATGCTGCCGCCAACCACGATTTCAATGCCCTTTAAGATTCTGCTGTTTGTGCTTGCGGATGGCTGGAATCTGGTCATTGGCAATCTGGTTAAAACCTTTTATTAGCGGATTAAATGATGTTAGGGTCAAAAGCCCCTAACTATGATACCTACGGATTGTTACGTACTTCGTACTCCCACAATCCTGCAAAATATTCGCATATCGTG
>SFDP01000028.1 GCA_004558185.1 Lachnospiraceae bacterium
CGCCAAAATATGAGCTTAAAAGTGGGGCGTAAGCACCACGATATGCGAATATTTTGCAGGATTGTGGGAGTACGAAGTACGTAACAATCCGTAGGTATCTGAATTAGGCAGACCGATATCTCAGCCTACCACCGTTCATTATACATAGACTTGCATAATCTTGCAAGAAAAAATGTATAAAGTATTAGCAGATATGGTCACATTTGCAGTTCCAAGAACTTTGTGATAAAATGGGATTGATTTGTTAAGAAGAAGACAATACAGCTATAGAGCAAATGCAGCCAATAGAAGACTGAAAGAGAAGACTTTCAAGGGAGAAAAGCAATTAATATTGAGGATAAAGGAATAGAATGAATGAAGGAAGAGGAACGAAAGAAGAGAAAGAAACAAAGGATGAACATTTGTTCCCTGGGGGGGAGAGAGCATTAAATCAGGAAAAGTGATCGGTCAGGTGATGCTGAGTATTGTATTGGTCATCATAGCTGCCGTAGTTATAGGCAGTCAATATTATATTACCAGAGTCCGGAAATCCGAGCTGTATAAGATGATAACCCCTTACCAAAGGAAGGAAGCTGAGTGGAGCAGCTTGCGGGAAACAGTCTTTAAGAAAAATTCTGCTGAAGAAATTTTTTTGTTGGGAATGGATGCTCTGGCAGATGGAGATGTCCAGAAAGCAAAGGAACTTTTTACAGAGGCATTGTCAGTGCGGGGGAAGGATCCGGCGCTTCCTGCCTATCTCTATTTTTATCTTAATGAATGCAGTTATGCCCTGGAGGGAGTAGGGGATGTCAAACTTATTGCTCAGACACTGGATGCTGCAGAAAAATACAAGCCGCATACTAAAAACGGCTATATGCTGAAGAGAATGCTTACAACCATAGCCTTTAATGATCAGGCAGAGCAGAGTGCAAGAGAATTTATTGAGGATTATCTAAAGGACAGAAACAGACTGGAGCTGAGTACCTGGGTAAGGCTGAAGAACGGGCTGGGTATGCTGGAATATTCAGAGGAAAAATATGCGAGAAGCATACGTGATTTTTATGATGTCCAGATCGTGTTGGAAAATAAAAAACGGGATCAGGACATGGAAGGTGAATTGGCCTATGCCAAAGAATATATAGCTAATATCTACTATCTGTTTGAAGATTATGAAAATGCCATACGGCTGTATCAGGAGAGTATTCAAAGTGTAGAGAAGGAATCCATCTACCGTTTTACTTCTTATTCCAATATCAGTACGGCAAGTCTGCGAATGGGGGATATAGAAAATGCCAAAAATATCGTTCGAGATATGGAAAGTCTGCTTCAGGAGATGAGTGGAAGCACCAGGCAGGAAGCAGAAGCCTGTATAAATGATACACTTGCACTTATTGCAATGAAAGAAGGGAACTATGGGGAGGCCAAAAAATGGATTGCCCTTGCAGAAGCAGGGTATGAAACATTGGAAGAAGAAACGATTTTTACCGGAGGGAAATATTTTGTCCGCCTGACTAAATGTGAGTATATGATTCATGAAGGAGAACTGGAGGAGGCCGGACTGCTGTTAGAGAATATGCTCTCAGATGAACAGGCGATGCAGTATGGTCTGGAAAAAGAAATCTATGAGCTGCTTCTTCAAATCTATCAGAAGGAAGGAGATCAGGAGAAGGAGATCGAGGCTTATAACCTTTTGCTGAAAATGGACAATGAACAGGAAAGAGTAATCAGAACAGGATACCTTGAGTTTGCAATGAGCTATCGGGATGTTCAGCGCCGGGAGATGGAAAACCAGAAGCTGAGAAAGGCCAATATGGTGGTGTTATATGCCGGGGGCATTTTCCTGATTGCCATTATTCTGCTGGTATGGGTAGTTCGTATGATGAATCGAAGAAATATCATCGACCATCTTACGGGAGTATATAATCGAAGAAAGCTGGAACAGCTTTTTAGCAGATATGAACGCTTTGGTACACCGGGGAAATTTGGTGTGATCATGCTGGATATTGATTTTTTTAAACGCTACAATGACACCTATGGTCATACGGCAGGAGACAGGGCGCTGAAGGAGGTGGCGAAGGTGTTGACTTCTTCTGTGCGTAACTGTGATTTGGTTGTCCGTTACGGTGGCGAGGAGTTTATGATTGTGCTGAACGGGCTGGATGCGGAAACGGCAAAAAACATTTGCCAGCGAATCAAGGTAAGGATGGAAAAACGTGCTGTCCCACATTCTACATCGGAGGTATCAGAATACATTACCCTGAGTATGGGCTTATGCTATCAGGAAAAAGCGAGGACAAACTCTTTGCAGCAGCTAATTGAGTATGCAGATGCGTGTCTTTACCAGTCCAAAGAAAAAGGAAGAAATACTTATACAGCAGCAGAAAAGTAGAAAGAGGAGAGAAGAAAAGAGCGATTGCACATTCGTGCAGCCGCTCTTTTGTATTTATTTATCCTTAATCTGTGTATGCAGCTCTTGCAGGGAACGAAGAGGACTGTTTCCATGGGCTTTCATATAACGCAGCCCATCTGCTGTTGCCCTTGCCGCAGCCATAGTGGTCATATAAGGGATTTTGGCTTTGATGGCAGCCTTTCTTAAATAACTGTCATCGTTGATGCTTTCCTTACCGGCAGGAGTGTTCACGATGAAGTCCACCTCCCGATTATTAATAATGTCAAGAATACAAGGGCGGCCTTCATACAGCTTCTTCACCTTTTGGGCAGGTATACCGGCCTGATTGATCACATCGCAGGTAGTACCTGTAGCAATGATGGTAAAGCCTACCTCGTAGAAGGCTTTGGCAATCTCTGCGACCTCCTTTTTGTCCCGGTTATTCACAGAGAAAAGCACGGTCCCGCCCATGGGCAGCTTGGATTGGGTTGCTTCCTGAGCCTTATAAAATGCTTCGCCATAGGAATCGGAAAGTCCTAAAACCTCTCCGGTGGAACGCATTTCCGGCCCCAGAACAGGGTCTACCTCCTGGAACATATTGAAAGGGAATACAGCCTCCTTTACTCCATAATAGGGAATATCCAGCTCCTTAAGGGCAGGAACGGGGGAGGGTTTGCCGGTAAGCTCAGAAGTAATAATCTCCGTTGCCAGAGGTACCATGCGGATGTTGCATACCTTGGAAACCAAGGGCACCGTACGGGAAGCACGGGGGTTTGCTTCCAGAACATATACCACTCCATCTTCAATGGCGTACTGCATATTCATCAGACCCTTTACGTGCATTTCCTCTGCAATACGCTTGGTGTACTCCTTAATGGTTGCTACGTTTTCCGCAGATATATGGACACTGGGGAGGATACAGGCAGAATCCCCGGAGTGCACACCGGCCAGTTCAATATGCTCCATTACCGCAGGAACGAAGGCATGGGTTCCATCACTGATAGCATCTGCTTCACACTCCATGGCATGATTCAGGAATCGGTCGATCAGAATAGGCCGATCCGGGGTCACACCTACCGCAGCCAACATATAGCCTTTCATGCTCTCGTCATCATAAACCACTTCCATGCCTCGGCCGCCTAATACATAGGAGGGACGAACCATTACCGGATAACCTATCTTGGCTGCAATAGACAGGGCTTCTTCAACAGTGGTGGCCATGCCGGATTCCGGCATGGGAATATTCAGCTTTTCCATCATGGCTCTAAACTGATCTCTGTCCTCGGCCAAATCGATAACGGAAGGAGGAGTTCCCAGAATCCTCACACCGTTTGCTTCCAACTGGGCAGCCAGATTCAGAGGAGTCTGCCCGCCAAACTGGGCAATGACACCCAGGGGCTGCTCTTTATGGTAAATGCTCAACACATCTTCAAGGGTAAGGGGTTCAAAATACAATTTATCCGAGGTATCGTAGTCAGTAGACACGGTTTCCGGATTACAGTTTACAATAATGGTCTCAAAGCCTAATTTTTTCAGAGCAAGAGAAGCGTGTACACAGCAATAATCAAACTCGATTCCCTGGCCAATACGGTTAGGACCGCCGCCTAAAATCATGATTTTGGGCTTGTCCGTATTTACCGGATTCTTGTCCGGTGCGTTATAAGTAGAGTAGTAGTAGGCGCTGTTTTCGGTACCGCTTACATGAACGCCTTCCCAGGCCTCGGTCAATCCCAGAGCAATACGTTTATTGCGGATATCCTCCTCGGGAAGCTCCAGAAGCTGACTTAAATATTTGTCGGAAAAACCATTCTTTTTAGCAGAAATTAAAGCTTCATCAGAGGGCAGACAGCCTTTTGTCTTTAGGAGAGCCTCCTCTTCCTCCACCAGCTCTCTCATCTGTTCAATGAAATAGGGCTTTACCTTCGTAATTTCATATAATTCATCGGTGGAGGCACCCTTCCGAAGAGCCTCGTACATGATAAAATGCCGCTCGCTGGAAGCGCTTCCCAGCATTTTACAAAGCTGCTCTTTTGTGAGTGTATCAAAATTCTTGGCGTGTCCCAGGCCATACCGGCCGGTTTCCAGACTGCGAATAGCTTTCTGGAAGGCTTCTTTATAGGTCTTACCTATACTCATAACCTCACCCACAGCACGCATCTGGGTTCCCAGCTTATCCTCTACACCCTTAAACTTTTCGAAGGCCCAGCGGGCAAATTTAATTACCACATAGTCTCCATCGGGGACATATTGATCTAAGGTGCCATATTTACCACAGGGAATGTCCTTTAGGGTAAGGCCTGCGGCCAGCATAGCGGATACCAGAGCGATTGGAAAACCGGTAGCCTTACTTGCCAAAGCGGATGAACGGGAGGTTCGGGGATTGATTTCGATAACGATGATTCGGTCTGTTATGGGGTCATGAGCGAACTGAACATTGGTTCCGCCGATTACCTGTACCGACTCTACGATTTTATATGCCTGCTCCTGCAAGCGCTTCTGACAGTCTTCAGAAATGGTCAGCATGGGGGCACTGCAGAAGGAATCGCCGGTATGGACTCCCAGGGGATCGATGTTTTCGATAAAGCAGACGGTAATCATATTACCTTCCCCATCACGTACTACTTCCAGCTCCAGCTCTTCCCAGCCCAGAATAGATTCTTCAACTAAAACCTGTCCCACCAGACTGGCCTGAAGGCCTCTGGAAATGACGGTCTTTAATTCTTCTTTATTATAAACCAGTCCGCCGCCGGCGCCACCCATGGTATAAGCAGGACGAAGCACTACGGGATATCCCAGCTTTTCGGCGATAGCCAGGCCCTCATCCACACTATAGGCTACCTCACTGCGAGCCATCTCAATACCAAGCTTATCCATGGCTGCCTTGAACTCTATGCGGTCTTCACCACGCTCAATCGCATCTACCTGGACACCGATAACCTTTACCTGATACTTGTCCAGAATACCGGCCTTATGCAGCTCGGCACACAGGTTAAGCCCGGATTGGCCTCCCAGATTGGGGAGCAGGGCATCAGGCCTTTCCTTCTGGATAATATGTTCTAGCCGCTCTACGTTCAAGGGCTCGATATAGGTTATATCTGCTGTTTCCGGGTCGGTCATAATGGTGGCGGGATTGGAGTTCACCAGTACGATTTCGTAACCCAGCTTACGAAGTGCCTTACAGGCCTGAGTACCTGAGTAATCGAACTCACACGCCTGGCCAATAATGATTGGACCGGAGCCAATAATGAGTATTTTATGAATATCGGATCGTTTTGGCATTGAATTGTCCTCCTTTTTTCTTCCTTACATAACTATTCATTATCCTCATAGTTACGTGCACAAATACATACAAAATCATTGATGGTGATGTACCTGTGCCTGCTAAATGTGTGCTCTTTCGCGGCAGCAGCAAATGCGTATGCCTGCTGAGCAGTCGCTTCTTTACTATTATATAGAAAAAGCCAAAAAGCACAAGCAAAAAATAAAACAAAAGCGAAAAATCTTTCTTTTGGAAGGGAGGTTTTAGTTTTACAGAAATAAGAAGAAATATGCGGGGGAGTATTGGAAAGGCTGCAAAAAAATAGTATACTATAACAATAGAGAGAAAGATTCAGATAAAGGCCGGAGGGAGAGGGTACAGGTTGCCAAAGTGCCAGCCGGCTCGGAAATGGAGGAGAAAATGGGAAAGCCTACTTTAGTAATTTTGGCAGCAGGAATGGGAAGCCGCTATGGTGGCTTAAAGCAGATTGACCCTATTGATGAAAGTGGACATAAGATTATCGATTTTTCGATTTATGATGCCATGAATGCCGGCTTTGGGAAGGTGGTATTCATCATAAAAAAGGAGCATGAAGCGGATTTTCGTGCCTGCATCGGGGATGCGGTAAGTAAGCATATAGAGGTGGAATATGTGTTTCAGGATATGGAAGACGTACCTGAATGGTTTACAATTCCCCAGGGAAGAGTGAAGCCATGGGGGACTACTCATGCCCTGATGTGCTGCAAAAATGTGGTAAAGGAGCCCTTTGCTGTAATAAATGCAGATGATTATTACGGCAAAAGCGCCTATACTACCCTGGTAGATTTTTTGACCACCCATGAAGAGAAAAAGGACTTACCCGGTTATGCCATGGTGGGCTATGAACTTAAGAATACATTGACGGATAAGGGCAGTGTGGCCAGAGGTCTGTGCGTTACCGATGGAGCCGGCTATTTGACGGAAATCGTAGAACGTACCAAAATCATTAAAACGGAAACCGGAGCAGCCTATACGGAGGATGATGGAGAAACCTGGACACCGGTATCCGTGGATACTCTGGTTTCCATGAATATGTGGGCATTTTATCCCAGCATTTTCACACAGCTGGAAGCAGCACTGGAAGATTTTTTTGCCAGTCAGGTAGAAGACAATCCCATGAAAGCAGAATGCTTGATTCCCACAGAGGTAGGAAGACTTCTGGAAAATAAGAAGGCTGCTGTGCAGGTGCTTTCTTCCCGGGATAAGTGGTTTGGCGTCACCTATCAGGAGGACAAGCCCTATGTGAAGCAGTCCATTCAGGAGCTAAAGAAGCAGGGAGTATATCCTCATAAGTTGTGGGAATAAATCAGGAATAGACAGAATGGATGGGCAATAGGATAATCAGGAAGCAAAGCTGCCGCAGCAGTAGAAATGAATGGAGGTAAGTATGGCAATTTTAGTAACAGGAGGAGCCGGATATATCGGCAGTCACACAGTGGTGGAATTACAGCAGGCAGGCTACGAAGTGGTGGTTCTGGATAATTTATGTAATTCCAGCAGAAAGGCGTTAGAGAGAGTTGAACTGATTACAGGCAAAAAGGTACCCTTTTATCAGGCAGACATTCTGGACAGAGAGGCTTTGGAGGAAATATTTACCAAAGAAAAAATAGATTCCTGCATTCATTTTGCAGGTCTTAAGGCGGTAGGAGAATCTGTAGCCAAGCCGTGGGAATACTATGAAAATAATATTGCAGGTACCCTGACGCTGGTGGATGTAATGAGAAGGCATGGTTGTAAAAACATTATTTTTTCTTCTTCTGCAACCGTATATGGTGATCCGGCTTTCATTCCTATTACCGAGGAATGTCCCAAGGGGGTCTGCACCAATCCCTATGGTTGGACAAAATCTATGCTGGAGCAGATACTGACAGATATCCAGAAGGCGGATCCGGAATGGAATGTGGTAATTCTGCGGTACTTCAACCCTATTGGGGCTCATAAAAGCGGCACCATGGGTGAGAATCCCAACGGCATTCCCAATAACCTGATGCCTTACGTTACGCAGGTGGCAGTAGGTAAGCTGAAAGAGCTGGGGGTATTTGGAGATGATTATGACACACCTGACGGAACTGGAGTAAGGGATTATATCCATGTGGTGGATCTGGCTAAGGGTCATGTGAAGGCACTGAAAAAAATTGAGGAAAAAGCAGGACTTAATATTTATAATCTGGGAACCGGTGTGGGCTACAGTGTATTGGATATTGTGAAAAATTTTGAGGAGGCCAATGGAGTAAAGGTGCCCTATGTAATCAAAGAACGACGGCCGGGAGATATTGCTGCCTGTTATGCCGATGCAGGCAAAGCAAAACGAGAGCTGGGCTGGGAGGCAGAAAATGGTATCCGACAGATGTGTGAGGATTCCTGGAGATGGCAGAGTAATAATCCCAATGGCTACGAGGATTAAAGCAGGAGGACTGAGGAAAGTATCCCCTTAGTCCTCCTCTATTACGTGGATCTCCAGATAATCAAAGTCTACCTCATCCATAAAGGCATCGCCAGTGAACCGGGCTCTGGCATACCGTTTAAAGTCCTTGATCGCAGATTCCAGCCATATGGGCTGAGACAGGTTGAAGATATAACAGCATTCCTCCAGGGCATGAAATACCTTGTGAGTACGACTGTCGGCAGAAGTGTCCTCAATAGTAGTATCCATTAATAAGTGATTATCTTTAAAAACCTTGAACCAGATACGCATAGGTCCTCCCTGTTTGTTGATCATGAATCAATTGCCTGAAAGCAGGTCAAATGCTTTGCCTCAGTATACCAGATAGAGAAGGATTCATAAAGCTAAAAGTTTTATTAAATATTAGAAAAAAGTAACAAATTGGCTTGTGATTATGATAAAATTTTAGTGAGAATGATTAGAAAAGCTCGTATTAATGCCAATTAAGGCGGAAGGGGAGAACAGGAGGAGATTTGATCAGTGTCCTCCTGAAGAAAGGTTAGATTAATCGAATGGAAGAAACATACAAAGAGAGTTCGCCGGTAGAAAGCTGGACAGAGGTTATTTTGGTATACAATTCTGCTCTTAAGGAAATCGGAACCAAGCTGGAAATACTGAATGATGAGTTTCAGCATGTCCATCGTTACAATCCTATTGAGCATATCAAATCCAGAATAAAGAGTTCAGAAAGTATCGTGAAGAAATTAAAGCGCAACGGCTATGAATCTACGATTCAAAATATGGTGGATTATGTTAATGATATTGCTGGAATCAGGGTAATCTGCTCATTTACCTCAGATATTTATCGAATTGCAGAGATGATCAGCAACCAGAATGATATCAAGATCATCACCATCAAGGACTACATAAAAAATCCCAAACCCAGTGGCTATAAAAGCTATCATATGCTGGTGACGGTACCTATTTATCTGTCAGACAGAATTGTTCATGCAAAAGTAGAGATTCAGATCCGAACGGTGGCCATGGATTTCTGGGCTTCCCTGGAACACAAAATCAACTATAAATTTGAGGGAAATGTTCCACAGCATATAAAGGATGAGCTTGTAGATTGTTCAATCATGGTTTCTGCACTGGATCGGAAAATGCTTTCTCTGAACGAACAGATTCAGGATATGGCTGAACGGGAGTAAAAAAGAGCCGATAGGAAATGCTTCTTCAGGAATGATGAGAGAAGAGTTTTCTATCGGTTTTTACTTGAGTGGCTCCGTAAAAGGTTCCGAAGGGGCTATAAATGAGGAGTGCCCAGGCATCTTTCGATACCCGGGCTATTATGAAAAAATTCATCTTGTTTGCAACTCAATAAAGTTGAAGAACACTTTGTTCCTGACTTGTATTAAGTGTAACAAATAAATATGAACAAATTATGAATGGAATGTAAAAATGTGGTGAATAATGACAAAAAGAAAAAAAGAGATAAATTTTTTGTGTACAAAATGCACAAAGAGAAGAAAATTGTAAAATCAACTGAAATATGTTAAAATGACACCAGGTGATGAAAGAATGCAGCGGGAGGAAGAGAATGGATAATTTTATTGATAAATTGGCTCAAAAGTTTACCGCTGGTGAGGTGATTAGAGCCAACCAGGCCGCAGAAGAACAGGAACTGAGAAGATTGCGCCAACAGGTGGCAGAATATGAAAACTGCCTTCAGGAAATGCGGAAGCTGCAATTGCTAAATACAGAAACGGCAGAGAGCATGAAGCAGCTTCAAGCCTGTAATACGGAAGCAGCAGAGAGCATGAGGCAGCTCCAAGCCTGTAATACGGAAACGGCAGAGAGTCTAAAGCAGCTTCTGGAAAAGAGTTATGCAGACCTCGACCGTCTTACCCGTGAAAGTCTGGATAAAATTACTCAGCTTACTGTAGTTAATCAGGATAAAGGGAGAGAAGAAGAACTGGACAGGCTTTTAAAGACACTGGAAGCCAACCAGAAGGAGATTGCCGATTGGTTTAAGCGGGCAGACGACTTTCTGCACAAGGAGAATGTTAAGGTTTACCGTAACGTTCAGGCTGTTGTGGTAGAGGAGAATAAAGCCAAAACGGAAGCCATTCTGGCTGCGCAGGAAGCTACAGCCAGAAAATACTATGTGAAGACCAAGTGGCTGCTGCTGCTCACTTTTCTGGCGGCAGTGACAGGAGTGTCAATTCAGATATTGAGCCTTTGCGGAATATTTTAAGGATTGAAGAAGGAGACAGGAGTATGGCAAAACAAAGCTGGAAACCGGGGAATATGCTCTATCCTGTACCTGCGGTACTGGTAAGCTGTCAGGGGAAAAACACGAAGCCGAATATACTGACCATCGCATGGGCAGGAACGGTCTGCAGTGACCCACCTATGGTATCGATTTCCGTAAGACCTGAAAGATATTCCTATCATATGATTCAGGAAACCGGAGAGTTTGTGATCAATCTGACGACAGAGGAATTAAGCAGAGCTACCGACTACTGTGGTGTGGTCAGCGGCAAGGATGTGGATAAGTGGGCAAAAACGAAGCTCACTCCTATGCCCTCTACCATGATCAGTGCACCGGGAATTAAGGAAAGCCCTGTTAACCTGGAGTGTCGGGTAACGAAGATGCTTAAGCTGGGAACCCATCATATGTTTTTGGCAGAGGTTGTAGCAGTTCATGTAGATGAGAAGTACATGGATGAAAAGGGGAAACTGCATTTGGAAGACAGTAATCTTCTGGCCTATTCCCATGGAAACTATTTCTCTCTGGGAGATGAGCTGGGAAGATTTGGGTATTCGGTACGAAAGAAATAGAGAAAGGGCTTAACCTTTCTCTTTTTTCGGCCTTATTTTAGCAGACTGCCCCGTATGATGGCAGAATCCCCGTATTTTTGCTTAATCTGATCCAGAGCCCGGTTCAGCCGTTCCTGTTTTTGATTTTGCTGCTGCAGTGCGTTTTCCTCCTGAAGATCCAGCAGGCTCATTCTCCGCATTCAGCTTTGAAGTGCGGATACCCAGTAAACGGATGGGGAATGATTCCACAGCTCATCGAAAAGACAGCAGGCAGTTTCATAAATGGCATCAGCAGAGTTGACGGGCACAGGCAAAGTCTTTTGATGGGAGAATTTCATCGGTAAAATTCCATTGAAGCCTCCTGTTGAAAAGAGTAGGGATTAAATCAGAGTTTTTCTGATTCCTACAGTAACATCATAACATTTACTTTACAAGAAAAAAAAATACTGTTATGATAGAGATGTTACGAAATTGTTACAAGGAATTGATGAGGAGAAGAAGAGAAGGAAAGGTCTTCTTTTCACAGGATATAGACGGTTAAAAATATGATAAAAATAACAAAATATTATAAACGACTACGGATAAGTTTTCTAAGGACAGCGATAGTTGCCGCTTTTTTTTATGTCTTTTTCTTACCCAATCTGGTTAAGATTGAAGAAGCAGGAAATAATTTTTTTACTATATATATTAATGAAACTGAAATTGGCAGCACCGATTCCAGGGAAAAAATTGACAGCCTGATTGCAAGAGCACGACGAATTATTGCAGGAGATTCTACAGATATTAATTATATTGAACTGGACTTGAGGGTAGAGGGCAAAGAGGTCTTCTTCGGCGAAATTGACAGGGACAGGGTGCTTTTGGAGCGGATTACGGCTGCTCTTGAGGAAAGTGCTGTTCAGACATTGCAGCGGGCTTATACCGTAAAAATCAATAATTTCACCGTTAACCTGGCCAGCTCTGAGGAAGTGGCTTCTTTATTGGAAGCAGCTTTAAACAAGTATGATGAAAAGAACCGCTATGGAATAAAGCTGATCCTGGACCCAAGCAGAGAGCTGACGGTATTAACTGCGCAGGTGGTGAAAAATGAAGAAAAGGAGGAGGAAAGAATTCCTGCCTTCTGGAAGGGCGGTGTTGAAGCCTACTTTGAGGATATTTTCGAAGAGGTGGAGCCCGGTATGGGTGAGGACTTTGAGGATTATGAATACGGTCTGATGAATATGGACTTTGCGGAGACGGTGGAGGTTGTAGAAGCTTTCCTGCTGGAAAGTGAGCTTACCCCGCTGGCAGAGGCTATAGAGCAGGTGACCAAGGATCAGGAGGTCAATGTAACCTATGAGGTGGTTGCCGGAGATACTTTATCGAAGATTGCAGAAAAGACGAACATTCCACTGGATAAAATCATAGAATTAAATGAGAACCTGGAAAATGAGAACTCTACGATTCGGATAGGTGAGGATCTGATCGTGACCGTTCCCGAGCCTGAATTGTCGGTGGTGCGTACAGAGCAGGAATATCTGGAGGAGGCTTACGATGCAGAGGTAATCTACATCGACAACGATGATTGGTTTACTACAGAAGAGGTCACCAGACAGGAGCCGTCTACCGGTTTTCGTAAAGTAGTTGCGCAGATCACCTACAGGAATGATAAAGAAGTAAGTAAGGAAATTATTAAAGAAGAAGTGGTGATGGAGGCAGTTCCCAAGATCGTAGAACGGGGAACCAAGATTCCGCCCACCTATATCAAGCCGGTTTCCGGAGGCCGCCTTACTTCCCGCTTTGGGCGCAGAACCTCCCCCACCAGAGGAGCATCCAGCAACCATAAGGGTGTTGACTGGGGTGTACCCAGCGGCTCTTCCGTGATGGCTTCCTCAGGAGGAACCGTGACCAGAGCCGGCTGGAGCGGAGGCTATGGGTATGTGGTATATATTAAGCACCCTGGCGGAACCGAAACCAGATATGCACATTTAAGTAAGGTACTGGTATCTGTAGGGCAGACCGTAAAGCAGGGAGAGAAAATTGCACTTAGCGGAAATACGGGAATCAGTACGGGGCCGCATCTGCATTTTGAAATCCTGATCAATGGTACGGCAGTGAATCCACTGGATTATCTGAACTAATGTTTGCAGGTTTACAAAATATAATAATGTGCTATACTATCTTGATGATACATTTGATGCGTAAATTGTTTATAAGAGGTAAGCGATGGAACAATATGCAATAAAAGGTGGAAATCCTCTGGTTGGGGAGGTGGAAATAGGCGGGGCGAAGAATGCCGCATTGCCTATTTTGGCCGCTGCAATCATGACGGATGAAACCGTTGTGATAGAGAATGTCCCTGACGTGAAGGACACCAATGCCCTGATCCAGGCGATGGAAAGTATTGGCGCTATTGTAGAGAGAATTGATCGGCATACGGTCAAGATCAATGCTTCACAGATTCATGGACACGTGATTGAGGACGATTTTATTAAGAAGATCCGTGCTTCTTACTATTTGATAGGAGCCTTATTAGGGAAGTATAAGAAGGCAGAGGTAGTGCTTCCGGGAGGCTGCAATATTGGCAGCCGCCCCATCGACCAGCATATTAAAGGCTGGAAAGCTCTGGGAACCCAGGTCGATATTGCCCATGGCCTGATTTCTGCAGAGGCAGCAGAATTGAAAGGAAGCCATATCTATATGGATGTGGTTTCCGTGGGAGCCACCATCAACGTGATGATGGCTGCAGTAATGGCAGAAGGCCAGACAATTATAGAGAATGCAGCGAAGGAACCACACGTGGTGGATTTAGCTAATTTTTTAAACAGCATGGGTGCCAATATTAAGGGAGCAGGTACCGATGTTATCCGCATTAAAGGTGTCACCAGTCTGCATAAAACAGAATATACCATTATTCCCGATCAGATTGAGGCAGGTACCTTCATGTTTGCGGCAGCCGTTACTAAAGGTGATATTACCGTAAAAAATGTCATCCCTAAGCATTTGGAATCCATTACGGCCAAGCTGATTGAAATTGGCTGCGAGGTAGAGGAGTCGGATGATGCGGTGAGAGTGGTGGCTTCCAAGCCACTCAATCATACCCATGTAAAAACCCTTCCCTATCCGGGCTTTCCAACCGATATGCAGCCGCAGATGGCAGTGGCTTTGGGATTATCACAGGGAACCAGCATTGTCACGGAAAGTATTTTTGAAAATCGTTTCCGTTATGTAGATGAATTGACCAGAATGGGAGCGAATATTAAGGTAGAAGGAAATACAGCAATTATCAATGGTGTGGGAAGGTATACCGGAGCCAGCTTAAGCGCTCCGGATCTTCGGGCCGGTGCGGCCTTGGTATTGGCAGGTTTGGCAGCAGAAGGCTTCACGATGATTGATGAAATCCAATATATTCAGAGGGGATACGAAGACTTTGAATTAAAGCTAAAAGGACTGGGAGCACAGATCGAAAAAGTAGAAACAGAACGGGAAATTCAAAAGTTTAAATTCAAAGTGAGTTGAATAAACGGTTTTTCTTGACAATATCTTCCAAAAAACCTATACTTTTTTTATCAGATATAGGTTGAAATGTCGAAGATTTTCAATCTTCTGTTTAGGCAGTGTAGTAAGATTGTGGTATGCATAAGGTGTGTTATGCAAAGAAGCCTAAAAGGAGGTTCATATGCGAGCAGTCCCTACTTACAGATTGACCCCCGGCATGACTGTGGCCAAGGACGTATATTCCTATAGTGATCAGTTGCTTCTGCCGGAAAACACCAAATTAACAGATAAGACGATTACCAAGCTGGCCTTTTACTCCATCCCTTTTATATATGTGAAAAAGGATGAGCCTGTTGTGCCTGTGGATGAGTCGGAGCCCGAGGACACCTATTCGTCACGGATCAAGAATAGTCCTGAATTTAAGAAATTTTCTGCTGAGTTTCAGGAGGACATTGAGAAGTTCAGAGATAGCTTGAACGATGTGGTGGAAAGGAATGCGCCTCTGGATATTGATGTCCTTTTGCAGGATACACTTTCTCTTCTGGACAATACCCATGGACCGATCCATGTTTTTGACATTCTGCACAATATGCGTCAGTATGATGACCTGACCTATGCGCACAGCATTAATGTAGCTCTGATTTGCAATGTTCTCGCCACCTGGCTGGGAATGAGCAAAGAGGACGTTATGCTGGCCACTCAATGCGGCCTTTTCCACGATATCGGCAAGCTGAAAATGCCGGAGGTGATCATCAAAAAGCCGGAGAAGCTGACTAATCAGGAGTATAACGTAATCAAAACCCATACTCTGGAAGGCTATAATATTCTGCAGAAGTGCCATGTGAATGCACATATTGCCAACTCCGCCCTGCTCCATCATGAGCGATGCGATGGCACAGGATATCCCTTTGGGCTTACTTCTGAACAGATTGATCCTTTCGCCAAAATCGTTGCCATTGCAGACGTTTATGATGCTATGACCTCTGCCAGGGTTTACCGAAGACCGGTCTGCCCCTTTACGGTGATGGCCATATTTGAGAGTGAAGGAATTCAGAAATATGATGCCAGATTCATTCTCACCTTTATGGAGAATGTGTTGAACACTTATATGCTGAACAGAGTTCGTTTAAGTGATGGACGAAAGGGTGAGGTAATTCTGATCAATAAGCGAACCCTTAGCCGCCCTTTGGTGCGCTGTGGTTCAGAGTATGTGGATCTGCGCACAGAGCCTGCCAGTCTGAGTATTGAGGCTATCATTTGATCCAGGAGAAAAGGAGTAAGAGCAGCAGGAAAAAACAGTTGACAAGGCTTCTTTCATAGAGTATGGTAGCTATAGAGGTAAAATTTCATATTGCACATTCTCTCTTATTCAGAGTGGTGGAGGTACAGAGGACCTGAGAAGCCACGGCAACCCCCATATGGGAAGGTGCCAACCTGAGCGAATTATATCGAACAATAAGAGGATTTGAGTATGATAACTTAGTCCGCTTATTCTGTAAGCGGACTTTTCTAATGAGTTTTCTTAGGAAAAAGGAGGATAAACAATGGAGAAAAGATTATTTACGTCAGAATCGGTAACAGAAGGACATCCGGATAAAATCTGTGATAACATTTCCGATGCGATTCTGGATGCCATGATGGCTCAGGATCCCAACAGCCGTGTGGCCTGTGAAACAGCCATTACTACCGGACTTGTACTGGTGATGGGAGAGATTACCACGAAGGGGTATGTAGATATTCAAAGTGTGGTTCGTAACACCATCAGGGAAATAGGCTATGATGCTTCCGAAAAGGGCTTTGATGCCAATACCTGTGGTGTCATTGTGGCTTTGGACGAGCAGTCAGCAGACATTGCTCTGGGTGTGGACAAGGCACTTGAGGCAAAGGAGAATCTGATGTCGGATAAGGATATTGAGGCTATCGGTGCAGGTGATCAGGGAATGATGTTCGGTTATGCCAGCAACGAAACCGAAGAATATATGCCCTATCCCATTGCTTTGGCACACAAGCTGACCCAAAAATTGACGGAGGTTCGTAAAAACGGAATACTTCCTTATTTAAGGCCGGATGGCAAAAGTCAGGTAACGGTAGAATATGATGAGAATGGTAAACCGGTGCATATTAATGCAGTAGTGATTTCTTCCCAGCATTCGGCAGAGATCAGCCAGAAGCAGATTCATGAGGATATTCGTAAGTATGTTATTGACCCTGTTGTTCCGGGACATTTGGTAGATGAAAACACGAAATATTTCATTAATCCCACAGGCCGCTTCGTTATTGGCGGACCTAACGGGGATTCCGGCTTGACAGGCCGTAAAATTATCGTGGATACCTATGGTGGTATGGCCCGTCATGGCGGTGGAGCCTTTTCCGGTAAGGACTGTACCAAGGTTGACCGTTCAGCGGCCTATGCAGCCCGCTATGTGGCAAAGAATATCGTAGCAGCAGGACTGGCAGATAAGTGTGAGATTCAGTTATCCTATGCAATTGGCGTGGCACAGCCTACTTCCATTATGGTGGATACCTTTGGTACGGGTAAACTGGAAGACAGTCGGCTGGTGGAAATCGTTCGAGAGAATTTTGATCTCCGCCCGGCAGGAATTATTAAGATGCTGGATCTTCGCCGCCCCATTTATAAGCAGACTGCGGCTTATGGACATTTTGGCCGCAATGATCTGAACCTGCCCTGGGAGGCATTAAATAAGGCAGAAGAATTGAAGAAATATCTGTAGGATACAGGCAGAACTTTAAACCCTTAAGCTCCATGTGCCCAAAATGCACATGGAGCTTTTCTAAGTGTGTCTGGCGGCGCACATTTTCCTGACTTGCTTTTTTTCATCAATCCCCCTATAGTGGTGTATAATAAGGGTGACTGTAAGACAGCCTCATCAGAGAGAAAGGAAACAAAGGATGGCATTTGCACATTTACACGTTCATACAGAATATAGTCTGTTGGACGGTTCCAATAAGATAAAAGAATACGTTAAGCGGGTAAAGGAGCTGGGGATGGATAGTGCCGCCATTACGGATCATGGTGTCATGTATGGAGCCATTGATTTTTACCGGGCGGCAAAGGAAGAAGGAATCAAGCCCATTATGGGGTGTGAGGTATATGTGGCGCCAAATTCCCGCTTTGATAAGGAAACGGGTGGAGGAGAGGATCGCTATAATCACCTTGTTCTTCTGGCCGAAAATAATACCGGCTATGCCAATCTGATGAAGATCGTCAGTCGTGGATTTACGGAAGGCTACTATTATAAACCCAGAGTGGATATGGAGATACTGAGCAAATATCATGAAGGGATCATTGCCCTTTCTGCCTGCCTGGCGGGAGAGGTTCCCAGAAACCTTCTCAGAGGGCTTTATGAGGAGGCAAAAAAGGCTGCCATAAAGTACCGGGACTGCTTTGGAAAAGATAATTTTTTTCTGGAGCTGCAGGATCATGGCCTGAAGGAGCAGGCAGTAGTCAATCAGCAGCTTCTGAAGCTAAGTGAAGAGCTGGACATCCCCCTGGTGGTGACCAATGATGTCCACTATACCTATGCAGAGGATGTGGAGCCCCACGATATTCTGCTTTGCATTCAGACGGGAAAGCGACTGTCGGATGAAAACCGTATGCGCTATGAAGGGGGACAATATTACATCAAAAGTGAGCAGGACATGAAAGCTCTTTTTCCCTATGCCTGGGAAGCAGTGGAAAACAGTCAGCGTATTGCAGATCGATGCCAGGTAGAGATTGAGTTTGGAGTGACCAAGCTGCCTCATTTTGAGGTTCCTGACGGGTACACTGCGTTTGAATACCTGACCCGACTCTGCTATGAGGGGCTTACCGAACGCTATGGGAAAGACTGCGATCAGCCTGCAGGGGACACGGGAGAAGCCCTGAAGGAACGGCTGGACTATGAGCTTAAGGTGATTCGGGATATGGGCTATGTGGACTACTTTCTGATCGTCTGGGATTTCATTAATTATGCCCGTAATAAGGGGATTCCGGTAGGGCCGGGCAGAGGCTCTGCTGCAGGAAGTATCGTTTCCTATTGCCTTCATATCACCAACGTAGACCCAATCAAATACTCCCTCCTGTTTGAACGGTTTTTGAACCCGGAGCGGGTCTCCATGCCGGATATTGATATTGATTTCTGCTTTGAAAGACGGCAGGAGGTTATTGATTATGTGGGGGAAAAATATGGTGCGGATAAGGTAGTGCAGATCATAACCTTTGGTACTATGGCAGCCAAAGGAGTGATCCGTGACGTGGGCCGGGTGATGGATCTTCCTTATAATTATGTGGACAGTATTGCCAAAATGGTGCCGGCAGAATTAAATATTACGATAGACCGGGCGCTGGAAATCAATCCCGAATTCCGCAAACTCTATGAAGAGGAGGAGCAGGTAAAGACCCTTATCGATCACTGTAAACGTTTGGAGGGACTGCCCCGGCATAGCTCCATGCACGCAGCAGGAGTAGTAATCTGCCCCCAGGCAGCAGACGAATTTGTTCCACTTTCCAGAGGAGCTGACGGCTCGATAACGACTCAGTTTACCATGACTACATTGGAGGAGCTGGGGCTGTTAAAAATGGATTTTCTGGGGCTTAGGACACTTACCGTAATTAAAAGTGCTGTAGATAATATTGAAAAAAATCATGGGATCAGCCTTGATGTGGATGCTTTGGACTATGACGACAAAGCCGTATTTGCCTCCATTGGAACAGGGCGAACGGATGGGATTTTTCAGTTGGAAAGCGGAGGAATGAAGAGCTTCATGAAGGAGCTCAAGCCCAAAAGCCTGGAGGACATTATTGCAGGAATCTCTCTCTATCGGCCGGGTCCTATGGATTTTATCCCCAAATATGTAAAGGGAAAGGATAACCATGCTTCCATCACCTATGCCTGTCCTCAACTGGAGCCTATTTTATCCCCTACCTATGGCTGTATCGTGTATCAGGAGCAGGTAATGCAGATTGTTCGTGATCTGGGCGGTTATACGCTGGGACGAAGCGACCTGCTCAGACGTGCCATGAGCAAAAAAAAGCAGGCCGTAATGGAGAAGGAAAGGGCTAACTTTATTTATGGAAATCCCGAGGAAGGAGTTCCGGGCTGCGTGGCCAACGGGATTTCGGAGCAGGTAGCTTCTCAGATTTATGATGATATGCTGGATTTTGCCAAGTATGCCTTTAATAAGTCCCATGCAGTCTGCTATGCAGTGGTTTCTTATCAGACAGCTTATTTAAAATACTATTATCCGGTGGAATTTATGGCTGCTCTTTTGACCTCTGTGATCGATAATCCGGGGAAGGTATCTGAATATATTTTATCCTGCAGACAGATGGGGATTGAAATCCTGCCTCCTGACATCAATGAGGGAGAAGCCGGCTTTTCGGTGGCCGGAAAATCCATCCGTTATGCACTGACTGCCATTAAGGGGGTAGGAAAGCCGGTAATCGAAGCTCTGGTAGAGGAGAGAAGAAAAAGAGGACCCTATACGAACTTACAGGATTTTATCACCAGAGATGAAAAAGGAGAAATAAACAAAAGGGTAATTGAGAATTGTATTAAGGCCGGGGCATTGGACAGCCTGGGAGGAACCCGGAAGCAGTACATGAGTGTCTATATCCAGATTCTGGAGCACATTCACCAGGACAGGAAGAATAATATGGCAGGACAGATTTCTCTTTTTGATCTGGTGGAGGAAGAAGATAAGAAGGAGTTCGATATCAGAATGCCCCAGGTTGGAGAATATTCAAGGCAATTGCTGCTTAGCTTTGAAAAGGAGGTATTGGGAATTTATATAAGCGGTCATCCTCTGGAGGAGTACGAGCAGCTTTGGAGAAAGCAGATTACCAATACTACGGCAGATTTTTATCGTAATGAGGAAACCGGATCGGTGGGGGTAAAAGAGGACTCTCTGGTAACGATCGGAGGCATGATCATGGATAAAAAGATCAAATATACGAAAAAAAATCAGGTGATGGCCTTTTTGCAGGTGGAGGATCTGGTGGGAACCGTAGAGGTAGTAGTATTTCCCAAGGCTTATGAGAAATTCTCCGATCGGATAGCAGAAGAAAGTAAGGTATTCATCAGGGGAAGGGTTTCCATAGAGGATGAAAAGGATGGCAAGCTGATCTGTGAAAGTATTTGTACCTTTGAGGAAATTCCGAAAAAACTATGGATTAAATTTCCCACTTTGGAGCATTATCAAAAAGAGGAGAAGGTGCTGTTTGAGGAATTATCGGCCTGGGAGGGAAAGGATCAGGTGGTGATCTACATTGAACAGCCCAAAGCCATGAAGACGCTTCCCCCGGGGCGAAATGTAAGTGCAGATCCAAGGCTTATTGAGGAGCTTGGCCGCCTGTTTGGGGAAGATAACATCCGTGTGGTCGGATAGGCTGTCCGGCGCAGGAGGAGCACAGATCAAAGCCACAAAAGAGAGTTGAAAAACAAAGGAAAAAGAGGTAAAATATTACAGAAATTCAGGTAATGATCCAGCAAGAAAAATTACGGAGGTTTGTATGTCCCAGGAGATTAAAACAATAGGTGTATTGACCAGTGGTGGAGATGCCCCCGGTATGAATGCGGTGATTCGTGCAGTGGTAAGGAAGGCTCTTGCCCAGGGAGTCGCCGTAAAGGGAATAAAAAAAGGCTACCAGGGTCTTTTAAATGAAGAAATAGTTGAGATGCAGGCAGCCAGTGTGTCGGATATTATCCAGCGGGGAGGAACCATTCTGGGAACGGCAAGATGTAAGGAGTTTACCACTTCGGAAGGCCAGAAACTGGGTGCAGATATTTGCAAGAAGCATGGTATTGACGGTATTGTAGTGATCGGTGGAGACGGCTCCTATAAGGGGGCACAGGCACTGGCGAGACAGGGGATTAATACCATCGGGGTACCGGGAACCATCGATTTGGATATTTCCTGCACAGAATACTCCATTGGCTTTGATACAGCGGTAAATACGGCCATGCAGGCCATCGATAAGGTCAGGGATACGTCTTCTTCCCATGAGCGCTGCTCCATTATTGAGGTTATGGGAAGAAATGCAGGCTACCTGGCTCTATGGTGCGGAATCGCCAATGGAGCCGAGGACATACTTCTGCCGGAAAAATATGATTATAATGAACAAAATATCATTAATAATATTATCCGTAACAGAAAAAAGGGGAAAACCCACCATTTGATTATTAATGCGGAAGGAATAGGCCATTCCACCTCCATGGCCAGAAGAATTGAGGCTGCTACGGGAATTGAGACCAGAGCAACTATTTTGGGTTATATGCAGCGTGGAGGAAGCCCTACCTGTAAGGATCGTTATTTTGCCTCTATTATGGGGGCTTATGCGGCAGATCTTCTGTGCAGTGGGAAAAGCAATCGTGTGGTATGCTATCAGCATGGAGAATTTGTGGATTATGATATTGAAGAGGCATTGACTATGCAGAAGGAGATTCCGGAATACGAATATCAGGTAAGCAGACTGCTTTCCGGAAACTATTGATTGCAGGCGGCCGGCGCATCTGTGCCGGCCGCTTTTTGACAGGTAAATGGCGGCAGAGGCTGTGACAGGCAGCAGAAGGGAGAGATAAAGGTGATTACGGCACCAACCAACCAGAAGGTGAAAAACCTGTCCAATTTAATGCGAAAGGGAAAGGCAAGAAGGGAACAGAAGCTGTTCGTTGCTGAAGGCATAAAGATGTTTCTTGAGGCAGACCCGGCCAGGATACAGGAGGTATATCTTTCCAGGTCATTTTGGGATAAATTGGAAAAGGGAGATGAAAAAGAAATAAAAAAAAGGCTGTCGGCCTGCTCAGTGGAGATTCTGACAGACACTCTTTTTCAAAGAGTTTCCGATACGCAGACACCGCAGGGGATACTCTGTGTAATCAGGCAGCATTTTTATCAACCTGAGGATCTGCTAAAGAAGGAAAATCCCCTGCTCCTGTTATTGGAGGATATTCAAGACCCGGGGAATCTGGGAACCATGTTTCGCACAGCAGAGGGAACAGGGGTGGACGGTGTTATCATGAGCAGAGGGACAGCAGATATTTATAATCCCAAGACTATTCGCTCCACCATGGGCTCTGTTTATCGGGTTCCCTTTCTTTATACTGAGGATCTGCGAAGCAGCATGGCATGGCTGCAGAAAAGAGGAATTCAGATTTTTGCCGCACATTTGCAGGGGAAAAAGGCCTATTATGAAGAAAATTTTCAGTCAGGCTGTGCCTTTTTGATCGGTAATGAAGGAAAAGGCTTGAAAGAGGAAACTGCTCTGGCGGCCGAAAGTCTTGTGAAGCTCCCCATGGAGGGAAAGGTAGAGTCCTTAAATGCAGCCATTGCCGCCTCAGTGCTGCTGTATGAAGCGGCCAGACAGAGATGGCTTGGGGCTGCGAATGGGGTTCTGAATAGCCATGGGAATATAATTAAGAAAAGGGGTAAAAGGTAAGGATGAAGCTGGGATTTATTGGAGCAGGCAATATGGCTGCCGCTATTATGGGAGGAATATTGAGGGAGAAGCTCTGCAGGGGAGAGGATATTCTGGCTTCCCGAAGAAGTGAAGAAGCGCTGAATGCCCTCAGGGAAAGATATGGCATACAGATTACTACGGTCAATACCAGGGTGGCAGAGTGGGCAGAGGTTCTGTTTTTGGCAGTTAAGCCTCAAATGCTGGAGGCTGTGATCGAGGAAATCAGGCCCTGTCTGCGCAAGGACCAGTTAATCATCAGTGTGGCAGCAGGAAAGACGATAGCCTGGCTGGAAGGGGAGCTTCATACTCCTGTCAAACTGATCCGTTCCATGCCCAATACCCCGGCGCTGGTGGGAGAAGGCTGTACTGCCTTTTGCGGAAATGCCGGAGTGGGAGAGGCAGAATATGAGCTGGCAGCCCGGATTTTTGACTGCTGCGGAACCTCCTTTCAGGTTCCGGAGAGTCTGATGGATACGGTGGGAGCCGTTTCAGGCAGTTCGCCGGCCTATGTGTTTATGTTTATGGAGGCTATGGCAGATGCTGCAGTGGCAGGAGGGATGCCCAGAGCGCTGGCTTACCGCATGGCAGGTCAGGCCGTACTGGGAAGTGCAAAATTAATGCTGGAAACCGGAGAGCATCCGGGAGTATTAAAGGATATGGTATGTTCTCCTGCCGGTACTACTATATGTGGGGTAAAGGTATTGGAGGAAAGGGGGATGAAAGCCGCTGTAATGGGGGCTTTGGAGGCTTGTATAGAGCGTTCCCGTAAAATCTGATTTGACAAAAAACAGGTTCTCTGCTAGGATATGGTCTGTAACATTTTTTAACAATGTTGTAACAAATTGTAAAAAAGTGACTTATTTTAGTAATAAGTCAGCACTTGGAGGTTTGAATGAAGACTGGAAGCAGAGAAGTCCTGTTACGTTTAACGGGAATGCTTTTCATGGTTGTGGTAATGGCCCTGGCAAAAGTGACCACAGCAGAAGCAGCCCGGACAGAGACTTTTACCAGTATGAGCGCAGGCGCAGCCGAGGTTCTGGATTCCATTGACAGGATATCAGAGGAAGAACTGGCAGAGTTTGCAGCGGAATACGAAGAAAAATACAGTCTGGTTATGGCTAATGTTAAGGAATCCATGAATATCCGCCAGGAGCCATCAACAGATTCGGCCAAGGTTGGCCTGTTGTATGCAGACTGTGGAGGCACTATTTTAGAAAGAAGGGAAGGCTGGACCAAAATACAGTCAGGTAATCTGGTGGGCTGGGCCAACAATGACTATCTTCTGTTTGGAGAAGAAGCACTGGCTCTCTCTCAGCAGGTGGGAGTTTATAAGGCAACGGTTCACGCTTCGGGACTGAATATCCGCAAAGAGCCTTCCACTGAGGCCGGAATATGGGCTCAGGTGAATAACCAGGATGTATATGAAGCGGTCAGCGAGTATACTACGGAAGAGTGGGTAGCTATTGAATATGGCGGAGCCCTGGGATACATTTCTGCAGACTACGTTTCCATGGAGTTTACCATAGACCATGGAGAAACCTATGAAGAGATCAAAGAGAGAGAAAAAAGGGAGCGTCAGGAACGCCAAGAGCTGATCGTACAGGAGGGAACCTCCGTCATTGGAACGACCGATGATATGCTTTTGGCAGCCTTGATTTACATGGAGTCAGGCAACCAGCCCTATGAGGGACAGGTGGCAGTAGGAGCAGTAGTCATGAACCGTGTAAATTCTCCCGCATACCCCAATACAATCGCCGGTGTGATTTATGCATCCGGCCAGTTTACCCCTACCGTAACAGGAAGAGTGGAGGAACTGGCAATCAGCGGGGTACCGGAATCCTGTATACAGGCAGCCAGGGCGGCAATGAACGGAGAGAATCCGATAGGCGGAGCTGTACACTTCAGACGGGCAGGAAAGCATGACGGCCAGGTTATTGGAGATCATGTCTTCTGGTAGAGCTGCGGTAAAATAAAAACAGAATATCCATGCACCTTCAGGAAAGAATTTTTCAGCCTTGAAGGTGCATTCTTTTTTGCATTTCTTTTCGAGATTTCTTGAACAGAAGGTAAATCTATAGTATATTATTAAAATACAGGGGGTGAGAGACCTTTTGCCCCATATAGTTTATTAAGACTTAAAGATCGATTACGGATTAGAGGAGGTGGATGATGAACTATGTAGCAATTTGGCTGGTTGTTCTGGTTATTTTGCTGATTATTGAGATGGTAACTATGGGACTGACCACCATCTGGTTTGCAGGAGGTGCGCTGGCGGCGGCATTGCTGGCACTGGCAGATATGCCTGTTGCCCTGCAGCTATTGGCCTTTCTTATGATATCCCTCATTTTATTGTTCAGTACCAGACCATTGGCACTCAATTATTTTAATCGGGACAGGGTTAAAACCAATGTAGATGAATTGATTGGGAAACAGGCTATCGTTCTTACGGAAATCAATAATCTCAAAGGAAGCGGGAAGGCCAGTCTGAACGGCATGGAGTGGAGTGCCAGAGCCGTAAGCGACACAGAGATTATTCCCGCCGGTACCGTAGTGAATATCCGGGCAATCCAGGGCGTAAAATTAATCGTAGAAGAAAAAGCAATGATTAAGGAAAAGGAAAATAAAGAAGCATAAGTTTACAAAGGGCGAAAGCATTTTTTAAGAGGCGAAAGCTCAATGTGGCAGAATGGAGGAAAATATGGAATTTATTGGTGCAATTGTGTTGATCGTATTGTTATTGATCGTGGTGCTGACGGCTTTGTCCTGCATCAAAATCGTACCTCAGGCACAGGCCTATGTGGTAGAGCGTCTGGGAGCATATCAGGGCACCTGGGGAGTGGGTATCCATTTTAAGGTACCGTTTATTGACCGAGTAGCAAGACGGGTGGTATTAAAGGAGCAGGTGGTGGACTTTGCACCCCAGCCTGTGATTACCAAGGATAATGTTACCATGAGAATCGATACGGTGGTATTTTTTCAGATTACGGACCCCAAGCTTTATGCCTATGGCGTGGAGAATCCGATTATGGCGATTGAGAATCTGACCGCCACGACCCTGCGTAATATTATCGGTGAGCTGGAGCTGGATCAGACCCTGACCAGCAGAGAAACCATTAATACGAAGATGCGGGCATCCCTGGATGAGGCAACGGATCCCTGGGGAATCAAGGTGAATCGTGTGGAGCTGAAGAATATCATTCCTCCTGCCGAAATCCAGAATGCCATGGAACGTCAGATGAAGGCAGAGCGTGAGCGTAGAGAAGCGGTTACACGGGCAGAGGGTGAAAAGAAAGCCAGCGTCACTGTAGCGGAAGGTAAAAAAGAGGCAGCAATTTTGGAAGCAGAGGCAGATAAAGAGGCGGCTATTTTGCGTGCAGAGGCAGAAAAAGAAAGCATGATTCGAAAGGCAGAGGGTGAAGCGGAAGCAATTTTGAAGGTTCAGCAGGCTACAGCAGAAGGCTTACGCATGATCAAAGAGGTAGGCATGGATGAGGCAGTCCTTCGGTTAAAAGGCCTGGAAGCCTTTGAACGTGCGGCAGACGGTCAGGCTACCAAGATCATTATTCCTTCTGAAATGCAGGGAATCGCCAGTCTGGCAACTGCTGCGAAGGAAGTGATAACCAAGGTACAGTAGAGGGGTGAAGAGGCAGGAATGCCTTCACCGGCAGAAAGAAGCAGGGGGAAAGAGATGAAGCTTGCAGGAAGGCATTTTTTAAAGCTGCTGGATTACACACCGGAGGAGATTCTTTATCTGGTTGAACTGGCGGCTGAACTAAAAGAAAAAAAGAAAAAGGGAATTCCGGTAGATGTACTGCGGGGGAAAAATATTGCCCTGATTTTCGAGAAAACCAGTACCAGAACCCGCTGTTCTTTTGAAGTGGCAGCTCATGATTTGGGAATGGGAACCACCTATCTTGACCCGGCAGCATCACAGATGGGAGCCAAGGAAAGCATAGCCGATACGGCCAGAGTATTGGGAAGGATGTATGAGGGCATCGAATATCGTGGCTTTGCCCAGGAAATTGTAGAGGAACTGGCAAAGCATGCAGGGATACCGGTATGGAACGGCCTTACGGATGAGTTTCATCCTACTCAGATGCTGGCAGATTTGCTGACCATTAAGGAGCATTTGGGCAGACTGAGAGGAGTACGTCTGGTTTATTTGGGAGATGCCCGATTTAATATGGGAAATTCATGGATGGTTACCTGTGCAAAGATGGGAATGCATTTCACTGCCTGTGCACCGGAAAGCTATTTTCCTGATCAGGAGCTGATAAAAACCTGCCGGACTATTGCAGAACAAACGGGAGGAAGCATAACTTTGGAATCCGATGTAGAGAAGGCTACGGCGAATCAGGATGTGGTCTACACAGACGTGTGGGTATCCATGGGTGAGCCTCCAGAGGTATGGGAGAGCCGGATCAGAGAGCTAAAGCCCTATCAGGTGAATCGCCAGGTAATGGAAAATGCAGGAAAGGAAGCAATTTTTATGCACTGTCTTCCGGCCTTCCATGACCTGAATACGACTACGGGAGCTAAGATTGCGAAGCAGTTCGGAATTCAGGAAATGGAAGTCACCGATGAGGTATTTGAGTCTCCCGCCTCAGTCGTCTTTGATGAGGCTGAGAACCGCATGCATACCATTAAAGCGGTAATGGCAGCCACTCTGGGTGCTGAATTTTGATGAAACCGGGAAATGAGGAAGGATGCTTCATGAACAGCAGCCGAATTCTTCTCGAAGAGGTAGACTCTACTAATGAGGAGCTAAAGCGTCTGGCCGACAAGGGAGCCAGGCAGGGTACGGTGGTGATTGCCCGCAGACAGACGGCCGGAAAGGGACGACGGGGAAGAAGCTGGTATTCTGATTCCTTGGACAGCATTTACATGAGCCTGCTGCTTCGACCTGCGTTTGCGCCGGATAAAGCCTCTATGGTTACGCTGGTGGCAGCTCTGGCAGTAAGTCAGAGCATAGAGAAGGAGTGTGGCCTGCCTGTGGGAATAAAATGGCCCAATGATATTCTGGTGCAGGAGAAGAAGGTCTGCGGAATCTTAACGGAGATGTATATGAAGGAAGAAGGAATCGACTTCCTGATCGTAGGCATTGGAATTAACGTGAAGCTGAAGGAGCTACCGCAGGAGCTTACCACTATGGCTACTTCCCTGGAGAAAGAAGCGAGCAGGTCGATTGACAGAGAAGGGTTGATTGAGGCTCTGCTGAATGAGTTTGAAGCAAATTATCAGAAGTTCTTAGCCTGTCAGGATTTGTCCCTATTGCAGTCGGAATACAATGAACGTCTGATCACCCGGGGAAGACAGGTACAGGTTATGGGAACGAGCCAGCAGCTTTCAGGTGAGGCAGTGGGTATCAATCGGACAGGAGAGCTGCTGGTGAAAGCTGCTGATGGTCAGTTGGAAAGAGTCTATGCAGGAGAGGTTTCAGTGAGAGGAATCTATGGCTATGTATAGCGGGAAAAATCAATACTTTACTCTTTCTTATTTAGGCAATAGAACGAGCAGGACTTGCCCTACGCATCGGGTCAGTATGGAAAACAATATTTTTCACATTTAGATTTAAGCTATGGAACAGGCAAGGCCTGTTCCATTCATGGGGATTAGGATGGCAGAAGAAAGAAAAGTGCTTTGCGGTGCAAATGCCTATGATAAAAAATATTATTTTAATCAGGAGTTTAACAGAATCCCTGAGAACATCCGGAAAGAATTGAATATTATCTGTGTATTATTTACGGAAGAGGTAGGAGGAATCATCACCTTTGTCTTTGAGGCTGACGGCACTCTGGTCATTGAAACCGATGCGGCTGAGGAGGATTATTATTACGATGAAATCGGCAGCGGCCTTTTGGTTAGGGAAATCAGAAGAACCAGACAGGAGCTGTTGGAGGCCTTAAGCCTGTATTATCGGGTAGTGTTTCTGGGTGAGGATGCAGAGGGGCTGTAAGGAGAGGTAATTATGGCCAAATTGATGGTTGGCAATGTAGTTTTGGACAATCCTTTGATTCTGGCACCCATGGCAGGCGTAACAGACCTGCCTTTTCGTTTGTTGTGCAGTCAGCAGGGTGTAGGGTTAATTGGTATGGAGATGGTCAGTGCAAAGGCCATCATGTATAAAAATAAAAATACGGAGAAGCTGTTGGAAATCCACCCGGAGGAAGGCCCGGTGTCTTTGCAGCTTTTTGGTTCCGATCCGGAGATCATCAGCCGGATAGCCAAGCAGATCGAGGACAGACCCTTTTCTATTCTTGACATTAACATGGGCTGTCCTGTACCCAAGATTGTGAATAACGGAGAAGGCTCAGCATTGATGAAAAATCCCAGGCTGGTGGGAGAGATTGTCCGAAAAACGGTAAAAGCCATAAACAAGCCGGTAACGGTCAAAATCCGTAAGGGCTTTGATGATGACCATGTTAATGCAGTGGAAATTGCCAAAATCGTAGAGGATGCAGGCGGAGCAGCCATAGGGATTCATGGTCGAACCAGAGAGCAGTATTACTCCGGTAAGGCAGATTGGGAAATTATTGCCCGCGTAAAGGAGGCTGTTTCTATTCCGGTATTGGGAAATGGAGATGTGACGGATGCCGAAAGTGCAGTGCGGATGCTGAAGGAAACCGGCTGTGACGGAGTGATGATTGCCCGGGCGGCCAGAGGAAATCCATGGATTTTTAAAAGAATTCTGTCCAAACTGGAAACCGGAGAGGAATGCCCTGAACCGACAATGGAGGAAAGGCGGGATACGATATTAAAACACGCCCGGCTTCAGATAGAATATAAGGGAGAGTATACGGCTGTACGGGAGATGCGAAAGCATATAGGCTGGTATACCACCGGGCTGCCTCATTCGGCAAGGCTCAGGCAGAAGGTGAATGAGATGGAGACCATGGAAGAGCTGCAGGAGGCAGTAGAAAGGCTGTTTGCATAATGAGAGAGGTAAATTCAGTGGAATGAACCTGCCAAGCAAATGTTCGTATATGCAAACTTTAGAGATTGAAAACAGGGTTAGAGAAGCTGCGTAGCAGCGGTTTTGCGAATGGGGTTCTGAATAGTTACAAAATGCTTAGGAATAGGGGTTAGAATGGCAACTATCAGTGTATGTATGATTGTAAAAAATGAAGAGGCGGTTTTGGCCAGATGCCTGGACAGCCTGCAGGGTCTGTATGAGGAATTGATTATCGTAGATACCGGTTCCGTTGACCGGACCAAGGATATAGCCGGAAGGTATACCAATAAGGTTTTTGATTTTTCGTGGACAGGCAGCTTTTCTGATGCCAGGAATTTTTCTTTTTCAAAGGCCCGGTGTGATTATATCTACGCAGCAGATGCGGATGAGGTAATCGATGAAGAGAATCGACAGAGATTTATGCGGCTAAAGGAGGCTTTACTGCCGGAGGTAGAAATCGTTCAGATGTATTATGGGAACCAGCTTTCCCAAACCAGCATCTATAATTTTGACACAGAGCTGCGGCCCAAGCTGTATAAACGCCAGCGTCAGTTTGTTTGGGAAGAGCCCATTCATGAAGCAGTAAGGCTGCAGCCAATGATTTTTGATAGTGATATTGTCATTACCCATCTTCCCCAGGGAGAGCATGGAAGCAGAGATCTGGAAGCCTTTGAAGGGATGCTGGAGAGGGGAGAAGAAATTTCTCAGCGATTACAGGATATTTATCTGAGAGAGTTATACTTTGTGGGACAAGTGCATAATCTAAAGAAAGCCCATTCCTATCTGGAAGAGCTGTGTATGAGCCAAGAGGCCGAGAGTGATGCCTTTCAGCGGGCGATTGCCCTGCTATGCCGAGAGGCAGCATTGACCGATAATCATAAGGATTTGCTGAAGTATGGATTGAAGGGGGCAGCTACCAGGGCAAGCAGTGAGCTATGCCTGGAATTGGGCAGCTTTTTCCAAAAGGAAGGGGACTATGAAGAGGCGATTATGTGGTATTATAATGCGGCTAATGAGACGGAAAGTCTGATGGCGCTAAGTGCATCGACCAGTATTCCTTTAGAGAAAATGGCAGAGTGTTACGATGCCTTGGGAATGGAAGAGGAGGCTGCACAATGTCGGGAGCGGCTTTTGCCTGAGGAGGAGCCCTTGCCGGGACAGGAACTGTAGCTGTATCATCCATGGTCGGACTGTTTCGGCTTTGAGCTTTGAGATGATGCAGAAGGAGGATAACTGCCCGGCAAAGGATAGCGGACAAGGTAGGCTTTTGAGGCATAATGTCTTGACACTGAGCACAAAAGTAGTTATAATATCACAGCATTAGGGGTTATATCCCTGTATACTGGAGAACAGTGAATAAGCAGTAGAAAGGAAATTGCAATGGAGGCAAAGAAGAACATCTTAACCTACGAGGGGTTGAGAAAATATGAGGATGAGTTACACGAGCTTAAGGTTGTCAGAAGAAAAGAAGTGGCCGAGAAGATTAAAGAGGCCAGAGAACAGGGCGACCTATCGGAAAATGCGGAATATGATGCAGCCAAGGACGAGCAGCGTGATATTGAAGCGAGAATAGAAGAGCTGGAAAAAATCCTGAAAAATGCAGAAGTTGTGGTGGAAGATGAAGTTGATTTGGAAAAAATCAATATCGGCTGTAAAGTAACTGTTTTAGATGTAGAGTTTAATGAGGAATGTGAATATAAGATTGTAGGCTCCACCGAGGCTAACAGCCTGCAGGGAAAGATTTCCAATGAATCTCCTGTAGGGAAGGCACTGATCGGTGCCAAGGTAGGTGATACGGTTACGGTAGAGACGCCGGCAGGGGCCTGCCAATATAAGATATTGGAGATACAAAGATCAAAATAATCAATGACCAACGTAAGAATAATGCCAGACAGATACAGGTTTGCAGCAAAAGCCTGTATCTATTTGCATATGGGGAGGAAGACCCCGACTATGGCTGTCACATTGAGTACAGCAGAATGAGAGGATAAAATGGGAGAGGCGCAGAATAACAATCAGCAGAAGAATCAGCAAAGCAGCACACAGGACTTGAATCAGATTCTGAAGGCCAGAAGAGAAAAGCTGGCTAACCTTCAGGAGGCTGGGAAGGACCCCTTTGTGATAACCAAATATGAGGTAACTCATCACGGTCAGGAGATTAAGGAGCACTACGACCAACTGGAGGGACAGACCGTTTCTATTGCAGGGCGAATCATGTTTAAGCGAGTAATGGGAAAGGCTTCCTTCTGTAATGTGCAGGATTTGAAAGGAAATATCCAGTGCTATGTGGCAAGAGACAGTATTGGAGAAGAACCCTATGCAGATTTTAAGAAATATGATGTAGGTGACATCGTAGGGGTAAAGGGTGAGGTGTTTACCACAAAGACCGGGGAAATATCTATTCATGCAGCAGAGGTTACCCTGCTTACCAAAAGCCTGCAGGTATTGCCGGAGAAATTCCACGGTCTGACCAATACGGATATCCGCTATCGCCAGCGCTATGTGGATCTGATTATGAACCAAGACGTAAGGGAAACCTTTGTAAAGCGTTCGCAGATCATCAGTTCTATCCGCCGTTATTTGGACTCGCAGGGATTTTTAGAGGTAGAGACTCCCATGCTGGTGAGCAATGCCGGAGGTGCAGCGGCAAGACCCTTTGAGACGCACTATAATGCTCTGGATGAGGATGTTAAGCTCAGAATTTCTCTTGAATTGTATTTAAAAAGGCTGATTGTAGGCGGTCTGGAAAAGGTATATGAAATTGGAAGAGTATTTCGTAATGAAGGATTGGATACCAGGCATAATCCGGAATTTACCCTGATGGAGTTATATCAGGCTTATACCGATTATCATGGCATGATGGATTTAACGGAGAATATGTTCCGCCATGTGGCTCAAGAGGTTTGCGGGACTACTCTGATTCCCTACGGAGAGCATGAGATTGATTTAGGAAAGCCGTTTGCAAGACTTACCATGATCGATGCCATCAAGCAGTACTGCGGTGTGGATTTTAATGAGATTAAAACTACCGAAGAAGCGAAAAGAATTGCGGATGAGAAGGAAGTGCATTATGAGAAGCGCCATACCCGCGGCGATATTATGAATCTCTTCTTTGAGGAATTTGTGGAGGAACACCTGATTCAGCCCACCTTTATTATGGATCATCCGGTAGAGATTTCTCCTTTGACGAAGAGAAAGCCGGATCAGCCTGAGCTGGTGGAGCGTTTTGAGCTGTTCATCACTGCAAAGGAAATGTGTAATGCCTACTCTGAGTTAAATGATCCCATTGATCAGAGAGAGCGCTTCAAGATGCAGGAGGCAGCTTTGGCAGCAGGGGATGAAGAGGCCAACACCACCGATGAAGACTTTATGAATGCGCTGGAAATCGGTATGCCGCCTACCGGTGGGATAGGATATGGTATTGACAGACTGGTGATGCTTTTGACCAATTCTCCGGCGATAAGGGATGTGCTGTTGTTTCCGACTCTCAAGTCTCAGAACTAAGAAACCCAGTATTTATGCGGGTTTAGAGGCTCGAAAATAAGTTTGACCTCAAAATGACTACAAAAAAGTCCGATATAGTCAGAAATAATCAGAAATAATTTGTGTGGGAAAACGAAATTAGGCAGTTTTTTGAAGCCACTTTCTAAAGAAATTTAGAAGGTGGCTTTTTTTCGCTTTATAGGAAAGACCGCCTGCGGCGCTCTCTTGAATTGAAAAGGGCCCGCACGGAGGCGGGCACAACAAGCAGACGAATGTTGGTTTAGAAGATATA
>SFDP01000076.1 GCA_004558185.1 Lachnospiraceae bacterium
ATTGTACCAAGTCGCTAGCGCGACGGCTAGCCCTAAGTACGTGATTCCACTACTTTTTCTTGAAAATTTCATTTTTCTCAAAATAAAAATAGCAGTTTTTAAATTTATGATGTATTGTTGAATTACTCCTAACTCGACAATCACATAACATTTAAGAACTGCTATGATTAGTTTACCATTAGATTTTAATTCATACAACTACATATTTGATTTTTTTATCCGTCCACCACCTGTCTTTTGAAATGTTACTGTTGTTTCATTCTTCATTTCAAAGGAGATTACCATGGACAAATATTTGAATTCCTACCGGGAAATGATTTCCCTCCGTGGTCTTACCGACCATACCCTTAAAAATTACTGCACCTATATCCGTGCCTATCTTGATTATCTAACCAGCATTCTCCACAAATCGCCGGAAGACGTTTCCTGGGATGAACTGCGTGATTACATACGCTGGCTCCAAAAATCCAGAAGCCTTTCTGACCGTACCATCAACGGCGCTATCTCACAGCTGCGGTTTTTTACTCTGTATGTCTTACACAAATCATGGGATGGCACACAGCTTCCCATGCGCAGGTTCGATGAATATCTTCCCTATGTTCCCTCGAGGGAAGAAACCTGGCAGTTTATTTCTTCCATGCCCGATTTGAAGCAAAAGACCATGGTTACAATCATGTATTCCTCCGGACTTCGCATTGGGGAAGTCTGCCGTCTCCGTTATAAAGATGTGGACCGCAAAAATATGCGCCTTTATATTTCCCATGGCAAAAATCGTTCTGCCCGTTATGCAATTCTCTCAAAAGCGGCGCTTGATCTGTTGACCCCCTACTGGTTTGAATATGGCAGGCCTATGGGATATCTCTTCCCTAAACAGCATGGCGGGGACAAGCCAATCGATACGTTCTTCCTTTCAAGGCATATCCATGCACATGAAGACAGGCTGGGCTGGGAACACAGGATTACCTGCCATTCCTTCCGCCATGCTTTTGGAACCCATCTCTATGAGGACGGCGTGGATCTGCTTACCATTAAGGCTCTTATGGGACATAAGTCTTTGACGTCCACTACCATCTATGTGCATCTTGCGGCTAATGGAACTTCTTCTGCGGTCAGCCCTTTTGACCGTCTGGCAGGTGTCTGCCATGAATGATCTCAAGATCCGGCAGATATTCGAACATTCTTATGGTGCTTATTCTGCCCAAAAGCACCATCCGTCCGATATACAGCAAAAAGTTGCTCATGCCATCTTAGACTGCAAATCCGGCAAACTGGGCTATAACATAAGTCAATGTAGTGACTGTGGGCATATGCAGATCCATAACAACTCCTGCCGTAACCGCAGCTGCCCGAACTGTCAGGCTGTCCTGAAAGAAGTCTGGGTGGATAAACGCCGGGCCGAGGTAATAGACTCTCCCTACTTTCATGTGGTATTTACCCTTCCACATGAGCTCAACCCTCTTATTTACTGTAACCAGAAGCTGTTATACGGCCTCCTGCACAGATGCTGTGCCGAAACGCTCCTGGAACTGTCAGCAGGCAAAAAGTATCTCGGGGCACAGCCCGGGATCATCCAGGTTCTCCATACCTGGAATCAGGAACTGGATTACCATGTTCACATGCATAATGACAAGTGGGATATTATGACAAGGGAAGTAGTCTTTTCCTGATAAATACAGTCTTTTTCAGCTACTTCCCTTTACATAATTTAATGCCCCAGAGAATTTAACCAGATCATAAGATCCTTATCGTCAACCCAGTTTTTTGTTTTTACCAAGGAATCTGTTTCTGGTAAAGGTGTTTTTTGTCCGGCGAGTTTTTCTATTGCGTCCCGCTTCATCTTAACACTCGCTTTTGAATAAATCTGGGTCACCTTTAAATCAGTGTGTCCAAGGAAATCCCGGATATAGACTGGATTGATGTCAGCCTCTGTCAGGTGGACGGCCTTACTGTGCCGGAGGATATGAGGTGTGATTTTTCCTATACCAGCATCCTCTGCATATTTTTGCAGGATATAAGTGATACCCTGCCTCGTAAGTTTTTCTTCCCGGTGATTAAAAAACAACGGCAGGTCTGCCCAGCGTGGTGTATCCAGACTGTAACAGTCTATATAATTCCTAAGTATGGCCGCGGTTTCCTTCATGAGTGGCACAGTCCTGGTTTTTCTCCCTTTACCTGTAAGCGTTACCTGAGGGGGGTACGGTAAAACGGATATCACTCATCCGGACATCAGCTAATTCCTGCACCCGGCATCCACTGTCATAAAGAAGGCATAGCAGTGCCAGATCCCTTTTTCCTTTTGCTGTTGTGGCGTCTGGCGCCGCAAGCAGTTTTTCCGTCTGAGCCGTGTCCAGATATGTTACTTCTGTCTGTGCTGTTTTCTTTACAGGTATGGACAGTATCTGCTGGGAATGAAATATATGTTCCGGCCGCTGGCTGCAGAGGTACCTGAACAGGGAGTGGATTGCTGCAAGCCTTATATTTCTCGTCGAAGGGCTGTTTGTCCTTTCGGATTCCAGCCAGCCAAGGAACTCTTCCACGCGTTCCGCGGTTATATCGGCAATCTCCAGGGCTTCGGGTCTTTTTCCATGGACATTGGACATAAATGTAATCAGCAACACAATGGAATCCCTGTAGGAGAGGACTGTATTAGGACTCAGGTCCCTGGCGGCAACAAGATATTCCATGATGAATTGATTGACCAGCATGGCGAAATCAGTCGTCTTCATAAGGCCTCCTAATCTCCTTTACCGGTTCAAATCTGGGGAAGATATCCCCGTACATGTTTTCCAGCCTTTCTGTCAGATCGGGGAATGCCTCTGCTGTCAGCTGCAGATACCTGCCTGTGGCGGAAAGAGAACGGTGTCCCATGTACGCGCTTAAAAGCGGGAGCGCCACACGGTGCGGGATATCCTCCCTGAGCATTTTTTCAAGGCTGTGTACGCAGAAGGTGTGCCGCAGACAGTGAAGATGCGCCCCGCCTCCTTTATAACCATGATACGGGATTCCCATCCTGCGGATGAGGGTGTTGAAATAAACCTGGATGTTATTCCGCGAATAATGCCCATCCCCTCTGTTGCTCAAAAAGAAAAGGTCTTCCCCGTGGGATACTGGGTGGAGCTTAGCGCAGTACCAGGAATAATACTCTGCCAGTGAATCTCCGATTGGCAGATGCCTGTCTTTATGGTTCTTTGGATCAACCACACAGATGACCCTTTCTTTCAGGTCAACATCGGCCATTGTAAGATGCAGGGCCTCTGAAATCCGTATCCCGGTTCCATACAATACCCTGAATAACACGGGGTAAAAAATGTGTGACTGTCTATAGTTCGGATGGATCTGGTCGGACAGGCGGAATAATCCGTCCATCTCCTCATGCGAAAAAATATATGGCTTGAAACCCGCTGCTGCTGACCGGAGCGCTTCATATCCGGGCAGGAATGCCTGGATATCATGGTTCAGCAGGCAGCAGCCAAAGTTCTGGAGGAAACTTACGCGCCGTTTTTGGGTTGTTGCCTGCCAGTTTGGCTGATATTTGATGAAGGCATTGACCAGTTCCGGCGAAAGACCGCCACTGCTGTCATACTCCATACTCATGTGATCGAATTTATGTGCAAGGCGTTCCTCTTCCATATATCTGCATCCAAGGAGTCTTTTTTCTTCAATGAATGACCGCAGATGGACAGCAAATGGCCCAAGGTATTCAGGAGTCCTTTCTGACATAGTCCATCACCTCCATTTCCAGCGCGCATTTCTTCAGATTCTCCAGATCAAGCTGGACATAGTATTTCCCTGCGGTATCCGGATCGCTGTGCCCGAGGATTTCTGATATCACATTGATCCCCACATTGTTTTGGAGGAGATTTGTTGCCAGGGATCTTCGGAAACCGACATCCGTATTCTTTTCCGGCGGAAGTCCTGCATTGACCATGACAGATGAAAATATGTGGTTCAGGCTGCTGGTCACTGAAAATGCATCGTAGGGAGGCCGGTGGCGCACAAAAACATTGGGGCTTTCTGTAACGGGCCGCCCGTTTTTAAGATAATCAATGACAGCCCAGCCAGCCTCCTCCGGCAATGGCAGCAAAAGGGCTTTCTGCGTTTTATGCCGGATGATTGATATTTGTTTTTTGGTCCAGTCGATATCATGCAGCTTCAGGTTTCCATCGCGTAACTCCTTTTCCCGGCCGGGCTGATTCTTTCCGCGGAGTCCTCTATCTTTTTTATCTCATCCTGCCCCCATACAGTAGGGAAAGCCATCCTTCCCTGTATGGACGCTTTAGGAAGGCGCTCCGCCAGAGGGACGCGGATATATCCCTGGAGATAAAGATGTCTGTAATACCTGCGCAATGTACAGAGCTTTGTTTCAATCCCTTTAGGGCTTAGCCCGTAAAAGCTTTTGATGAACTCGTCGTTATCCCGGACACTTATTTTATCCGGGGTATGGATACCCCTGGCATCCAGGAACAGTAAAAGATCATGGATGATCATCCGCGAGCGTGTGACATAGCCGTATGACAGGCCCTCTTTTATGACGGCCTCAAAAAACCCTTCTGTACATTGACGGAATGGCCCTGGCCAGACGATTTCACCAAAAAAATCATTCCGTCTGTGGATAATGCCAAAGTTGTGGTATTCTGCAAGCATCCGCATGCACCTGAAATACGTTTCTTCCTTCCGGGAGTGTTCATCTGTGGAAACGAGCCCTCCCCTTTCCGTGAACCTGGCAATGAGAAAATCAGCGCCAAGCGACTGGCTGTAACTGCTGTTACCTGCAAACACAGTAAATTCTGCCAGTACTTTTCTGTAGCGCTCCAAAGTCAGTTCATTGTTCCAGACTTCCATGAGTTTCTGTTCGAGATTTAAACACAGGGCTGCAACACTGATATCATTCTGCATACATTTTCCTCCTTCGCATGCAACTAAAAAATAAGGTACAATACCAGTATGTCATAGATATCATGGAAATGCCGCAACAGGGGCAGCGAATTAATGTAAAGTTTTTTTGGCAAACAGATGATGGATTGGAGGAATTTTCGTTTGACTTGTCATAATTACTTACTTGTCATTATGGATGTGTGGATTCCAACCGAGAGGGCGGCCGAAGGTATGAAGGACACAGATAAACCCAGGGACAAAGTTTTTGGATTTGTTCAGGGAGAAAAAACATTCTTTGATGACATCAGAAACAGCCTCGAAAAGGCAGTTAAGCAGAGTGCGGTCTTCGAGGAAAAAGCGGCGGAGGGATTCGTCAATGGTGAAGACGA
>SFDP01000029.1 GCA_004558185.1 Lachnospiraceae bacterium
ATCACCTCCCTGAATATACATCAGAATATCGAGTGAAGAGCGGCGTTATAGCTCCGCTCTATTTATCGTGTCAGCAAATCGACTGTGAATAGTAACTTTGGAATAAGTCTGAGAACTCCAAGATGAAGCCCACGAAAAGGATACACCCCGGAATTTCTTTCGGGGCAATAGAAAATTATTTACATTCGAAGTCAATAGGACTGTCAATAAGAGCTGCAGCCTGAAATTCATGCCTGTGATTATCTTCTTCTTCAGTAAAGTCCTTGATAAAGTGCACGTGTTTTCCATTACCGACTTCGATAGCGCCGGATGTCTTTCCACGGAATTTGTGGAAATGCCCGTCAGTAAAGTCGGTATGGAACTTCACTTCATGGAAATGATCCTTTTTCCCGGGGAAGTACATTGCTTCTCCGGTCATGGTGCAGAATCTGTGATTATGGCAGTCATCACATTCATTAAAGATTCTGGTGCTGCCGGTTAATTCATGCACATGCTTCTGCTCGTTGTAGTTATACTGAGTGTACATAACAAAAAACTCCTTTTTCTTTTAAAATATGACAAAGAAAATGGAAGGGTGACAGTGAAAATCAGAACCAGGATAATGAACTCAGATATATTTTAGTTGACAAATTGTATATACCGTATATACTGTTAATATACAGAAGTAAGTGAAATATAGATCAGGTACAGGTACAAGTGCAACCAGCAGGTGATTTTATCTGTATTTGCGGTTGTAAAGATGAGGGGACTGTATAGATACAGACAGAAATGGAGGCAAGCATAGTGAATCTGTTTATTGACAATAAAAGCGGAGTGCCTATATATGAGCAGATATACAGCCGGATTAAGGAACAGATTATTAACGGAAGCCTTAAGGAAAATGAGGCTTTACCATCTATTCGGAATCTGGCAAAGGATCTCCGTATCAGTGTAATTACCACTAAACGAGCCTATGATGAGCTGGAAAAGGATGGATTTCTCTATACTGTACCGGGCAAGGGGAGCTTTGTAGCAGCCAGGAATACACAGCTTATCAGAGAGGAGATTTTCAAGCAGATTGAAGCACATATCGAAGCCGTTCAGAAGCTGGCATTCTCCTGCAATTTAACACGTCAGGAGGTGTGGGAGATATTTAGTCTGCTGTGGGAGAAAAGTGATGAGGAATAGGATACCGGCGATGAAGGTAGGCAGAAGGAAACATGGAGGAGAGGAATATGGAAAAACAAAATGCAATCGAAGTAAATCATCTTACTAAAGGGTATCCTGGATTCTCCTTGGATATTCCCCAATTCGTTTTACCTCAGGGAAGTATTGTAGGCCTTGTAGGGGAAAATGGGGCAGGAAAAAGCACATTAATTAAGCTGATTATGGGGATGATTCACCCGGAAAATGGAAGTGTCATCCTACTGGGGAGAGATAATCGAAAAGACATTCATCTTTTGAAAGAGGATATCGGCGTAGTTTTGGATCAAATGGGAATACCGGAATGCCTTAATTCTGTCCAACTGGGGAAAATTTTGGCTACTACCTTCCTGCATTGGGATGAAAGCTGCTATGAACAATTAATTAAAAGCTGGAAGCTTCCCACAGATAAGGAATTCAAGGATTTTTCCAAAGGGATGAAGATGCAGCTGCAGCTTGCAGTAGCACTTTCCCATAATGCACGGCTGTTGATTCTGGATGAAGCAACCAATGGTCTGGATCCGGTGATCAGGGATGAGATTTTGGATATTTTGGAAGAATTCACCAGACGGGAGGAGCATTCCGTACTTTTATCCTCTCACATCGTCAGTGATTTGGAAAAGATATCTGATTATATTGCTTTTCTGCATCAGGGAAGGCTGCTTTTATTCGATGAGAAGGACCGACTGCTGGATAATTACGGTTTGCTTCAATGTAACGGACAGGAACTGGAAGCCTTACCGAAAGAAAGTGTGTGGATAAAACGGACTACTGCTTATGGGATAGAAGCAGTAGTAGATCGAAGGGGGCTTTCCGGAGTAGAAAATATTAGTCCTGTAAGTCTGGAGGAGCTGTTCATTGCCATGGTAAAGGAAGGAGAGCAGTAATGAGAGGATTATTTTTAAAGGATTTTTATCAATATAAGCAGTATTGCAGGCTGTTTTTTCTGATGGTAATTCCACTTTTTCTTGTACTTAGTTTTTCTGCAAATGGAGGGAACACTTTTCTGCTCTTTTACCCTGCCATGTTGGCAGGAATGATGCCCATGACCATTATGGCCTATGAGGAGAAGGACAGGTGGGATGTTTACAGCAGACTGTTACCTTACCGGATATCCTGGCTGGTGTCAGTAAAGTACCTGACGGTATTACTGCTGAACTTTATTCTGCTCATGGTCATATTGGGGCTAATGGTGCTTAAGCTGGCGGTAAGGACTTCTCTGGACAATGGGATGGGATATTCCCTGCCGGGGATTGCCGTCATTCTGCTTTCAACAGGCCTTCTGGGGCCGGCCTTACTCTATCCCTTCTGCTTCAGAAATGGGGTAGAAAAGGCCAGAATGATGAGGATGATCTATATCATCATTTATTGCGCTATCGGCGGTATCAGTAGCGGACTGATTGAATACACTGAGCTTAGTCCTTTAAAGTTGTTGAATCAACCGATAGGAGCTGCTTTGATCGGAGGAGCCAGTATGACGATTTTTTTCCTTTCCTGGGCGCTTTCCATAAAATGGTACAGGGAGAGGGAATTTTAGTGCACTGTGTCAGGAGTGCAGCCTGATTCAAAAGGAAAGAAGAAGAAAAAGGCCGTACCTTCGCCCGGTTTACTTTCTACACTGATCTGTCCCCCATGAGCCTGAATGATCCATTTGACCATGGGAAGTCCGAGACCTGCTCCCTGGCCGGAGGCTGCACTTCGGGAGCTGTCTACCTGATAGAATCGTTCCCAGATATGCTCCAGGTGCTCAGGAGAAATCCCAATACCGTCATCCTCAAGGCTGCCTTGAATACCATCCTGCCGGCGCTCCAAAGTAAGTCGGATATGGCCATTGGGCTTTCCATAAGTAATGGCATTGTTGATCAGATTGATGAAGAAGCGCATCAGCATGGTTTCATCGGCTGTAAGGTATAGGTCAGGAGGAATATTCCTCACTATGGTAATTCCCTTTGAAAGAGCCAGTTCCTGCTGCTCATCACAAATCACCTCTGCCAACAGGGTGAGGTTGATTCTTTCAGGCAGCAGCAGCAGATGACCACTGTCGGCCCTGGAAAGAGTTAAAAGCTGGGAAATCAGTTGAGACATCTTTTTGCTTTGGCTGCGTATGGTGTTCAGGCAGCGTACCTGCTCCTCGTGAGAGGAGCTTTCCGACAGAGCATATTCACACTGGGAAAGGATTACGGCAGTGGGAGTACGCAGTTCGTGGGACACATCCGAGGTAAATTGTTTTTCCCGCTCAAATGCAGCCTGAAGCCTGTCCATCATGTAATCAAAGGTATGAGCCAGCTTATGCACCTCATCCTTTCCCGCCTCTAAATGGATCCGGCGAGATAAATCATTCCCCTGGCTGATGGCAGAGGCAGTAGCGGTCACCTTGTCTAAAGGAGCAAGTGCCCGCCGGATAATCAAATAGCCGCCAATCAGGGTGCCCAGGAGGAAAAAAGGGAAAATAATCATGGACATACGAAGCATAGTGACTATCATGCGCTCAGTGGCAGTCTGGGAGGTGATTCCTCTGACCCAGAGAGGCCCAAAGCCCTCCACCTCCATGCAGTAGTCATAGACATACCAATGGGTATAAAAATCATATTCCTGCTGCAGCTCATCCATAATCAAAGAGGCTGTACCATTATAGTAGGAGGGAAGACGACCGTATAGAAAGGAGCCGGTAGAATCATAGACAGACAGATAGATGCCCTCACCGATTCCCAGGGAGTTGAAATCATCCTGGAATTTGAGGGCACCATTGCTGTATTTGATCTCTCTAAAGCTGCGATTTACCGTGGTTTTTAAACGATTCTCGGTACTGGACAATACTCTGGTATTGCTTACCTTTAACAAAAAGTTCAGGGTAAGAACGATGAACAAGGTCATGAAAATTGTGTACCAAAGTGTAATTTTAAACTTGATTGACAGTTTTTTCATACAAACCCCATAAATAGAACAAGCAAGGCTTGTTCTATTGCCTGAATCAGAGAGTGAAAAGATTAATTGCTCACTCTATTCTTTCAACACATAGCCGACTCCCCTAACGGTGTGGATCAACTTGGGACTAAAGGGCTCATCTATTTTTTTTCTGAGATAGCGAATATACACATCCACCAGATTGGAGCCGCCCTGATAGTCGTAATTCCAAATATGCTCTTCAATCTTTTCCCGGCTCAATACGATTCCCTGATTGAGAATCATGTATTCCAATATAGAGAATTCCTTTGCCGACAGCAAAATAGGCGTATCATCCCGAAAAACACTATGGCTGGTCAAATCTACCTTCAAATTGGCAAGCTGATAGAGATTCTGAGCACTTCCGCTTTTCTTTCGCAGCAGTACACGAATGCGGGCCAGCAGCTCATCAAAAGCAAAGGGCTTTACCAGATAGTCGTCAGCTCCCGCATCAAGGCCCTCTACCCGCTGTGAGACAGAGTCTCTGGCGGTAAGAAACAATACCGGAAGAGTGCTGCCCCGGGAGCGGATAGCCTTCAGTACCTCTATGCCGCTCATTCCCGGCATCATAATATCCAGGATAGCCGCATCATATTCAGTATTCTCCAGATAGTACAATGCTTCCCTGCCATCCAGACAGGAATCGACACTGTATCCGTTTTTTTCCAGAGTTTTTACGATTACTTCATTCAGATCCTTTTCGTCTTCTGCCAGTAAAATACGCATAGCATCCTCCTGCTTCAGGGAATAAACTGCTCCACATAAACGGGACCGAAGGTGGACTGATGATAAAGTGGAGCAGGCTGATCAAAGGCATTAAAATAAACATAGCCAGAGGTAATGTTGATGTTCTGGTATATACCGGAAGCAACCGTTTCGGGCTGGGAGCCATCGGTTCGCATCCGCATCAGTGCCGGCTCTGTTGGAGAACTCTTCTGATAATAAATTATGTCACCATATACATTATAGGTATCGATACGATCAGTGGTCAGCACCTCCTCTTCATTGGTATAAGGATTATATCGGTGCAGCTCATAATCGGTTTCCATATCCATAAAGTAGATATAGTCGTTATGGTAGATTGGATTCCATACCCGGTGCGGCCATAACAGACTGCTGCTTCCGGTAGTAGTATCATAGGTATAAAGATAGTGGGAATCATCCGGGTTGGTATAATAGATGATACCGTTAACTACAGAAGCAGGAGAGATCATGCTGGTAAAAATCGTTTCCTCAGAGGACTTATCGGTGGACATTCTGTCCAGATAGGTTCCCGTCTTATTGGTATAATGCTGATAATACAGATCATTATTGATCAATGTAATAATTCCCGTTGGGTCACGCTTTAAACAGGCAACAGAGGATCCATCCGTTTTGCTCCGATACAGGCCTACTGTATGCATTACATAGCCCAGCCCAGAACCGCTTCCGGCACTTTTCTGATAATAGTAAAGAAAATTCCCGGCAGCATTAATTGACTGGGCGCCTACGGTGGATATTTTCTTTATTTCGGTTTCGTCAGAGTTCATGGAATAAATGGTGTCCTGGTCATAAGGGTTTGAAAAGTAAACCTTGCCGTCACTTTCACAGAAGAGACCGTTATTGATCAGGTTCCCGGCCGTATTACCTATGGTTCCGCTAGGATTGGAGGGTATACGTTTTGACCAGAAAGAAAAAAACAGTATTCCTCCAAAAAACAGTATTATCACCATAAGAATAATGAACACTTTTATCTTTTGCATAAACAATTACCCCCATTCTGGCACAGATTTTGCCCTTCTTATACTTTATCTATAGTATAGTGGCAGATGGACTTGCTATCAAGCAAAAATTAGAGTAAACTTTAAAATAAAGACAGCAAAACGGAGGTAGGGAATGAAGGAACTTTCAGAGTTGCGAGGAGAGCTGGATTCCATTGACAGACGGTTGGTGGAGCTGTACCAGCAGCGCTTGGAGGTCTGCAAATCGGTTGCAGAGTATAAAATTGCCACAGGAAAGATGGTTTTGGACAGGGACAGGGAGGCAGAAAAGATTCACAGCCTGACTGCACTGGCAGCAGATGAATTTAATGAAAAGGCGATTCAGGAATTGTTCGAGCAGATTATGTCTGTGAGCCGGAAATTGCAGTATCGGATGCTGGCAGATACAGATAAGGGAAGAAGCCTTAGACTGCCCTTTGATGCAGTCGAGACCCTGGGAGGACAGGGAATGCGGGTAGTTTTTCAGGGAGCGCCAGGCTCCTATTCCCAGGAGGCATTGGAAGCCTTTTTTGGTAGAGAAACCGATTCCTTTGCGGTGGATACCTTTCGACAGGCCATGTGTGCACTGGAGGAGGGAAGTGCCGATTACGGAATACTGCCCATTGAGAATTCTACGGCAGGAATCGTCAGCGAGATTTATGATTTACTGGTGGAATTTGAGCATTATATTGTGGGAGAGCAGGTGCTTCAGATCGAGCATTGCTTATTGGGACTGCCGGGTGCCGGCAAGGAGGATATCGAAACCGTATTTTCCCATCCTCAGTCTCTTATGCAGAGCGATCTTTTTTTGCGTAAGCAGCCTGGCTGGAAGCAGGTGAGTCTGTTGAACAATGCCTTTGCGGCCAGAAAGGTGAAGGAAGACGGATTAAAGAGCCAGGCCGCCATTGCCAGCCGAAGAGCAGGGGAAATCTACGGGCTTGAGATACTTGAGCAGGGAGTGAACCAGACAGAGAATAACTGTACCCGTTTCATCGTGGTGACCAACAGGAAGATTTTTCTGGATAACGCTTCCAAAATAAGCCTTTGCTTTGAAATTCCCCATGAAAGTGGTTCTCTGTACCATATTTTATCCCATTTCATCTACAACAATCTGAATCTGACCAAGATTGAGTCCAGACCCATAAGAGAGCGCAGCTTCGAATATCGTTTTTTCATCGATTTCGATGGGAATCTGAAGGACAGCGGAGTGAAAAATGCGCTCAGAGGCTTACGGGAGGAGACCACCAATATGAAGATATTGGGAAATTATTAAGCCACTTCAGATCATATAAAGATTTGTGTGCAGTGGAGTAAGGGATAAGAGGAATTTATGAGGGAACAGGAACTAATCGTTTATCGGCAGCTCGGAGAGGAAGAGCTGCTTAAGGATATGGTATGGCTGATGGAAAATCAGCATCAGAGCTACCAGGATCAGGGGACACTGCGAGTATTATGCAGCAAGTGCATTCACCGGCTTTTGGAAATGGCAGGCCATTATGGATTTTACGGCAATCTGTGGCATTGCTATCTGACCAATCTTCTGGTCAATAATGAGAACAGCTATAGCATAAGCTGTGAAATAAGAGGCTCTGTAGAAGGAAGTATTAATCAGGCAGTGCTTCATGACATTACTATAATCAAAGAGTTTTTTTCATACGATCTTTCCCGATTAAGGAGGCTTTTGGGGGGAGACGGCTTTTACCTGGTGGAGGATTATAGGACCAGCAGCCAGGAAAGCCGAGTCTATAGCAGACTTGTTCGGGACAGAATCTGTACTCTGGCAGAAAACCTCAAAGAAAGTCGCTCCGAAGAGGAAATGAAGGAGACACTGACCACCTTTTATGGAAAATACGGGGTGGGCAGATTCGGACTTCATAAGGCCTTTCGGGTGGAGCAAAGTCAAACGGGTACGGCTATCGTGCCTATTCGGAATATTGCCCATGTATACCTGGATGATCTGATCGGGTATGAGATCCCCAAAAAAAAGCTGATTACCAATACAGAGGCCTTTGTACAGGGGAGAAAGGCTAACAACTGCCTTCTCTTTGGAGATGCAGGCACAGGAAAGTCTTCCAGCATCAAGGCCATTGCCAATCAGTATTATGAGGAAGGATTAAGAATCATAGAGATTTATAAGCATCAGTTTCAGGCCCTGAATGAGGTAATTGCCCAGATAAAAAATCGCAATTATAAATTTATTATTTATATGGACGATTTGAGCTTTGAAGATTTTGAGATAGAATATAAGTATCTGAAGGCAGTAATCGAAGGCGGTCTGGAAAAGAAGCCGGACAATGTGCTGATCTATGCCACCTCCAACAGACGCCATCTGGTACGTGAGAAGTTTTCTGACAAGGAGGACAGAAGGGATGATCTTCACACCTCGGATACTGTACAGGAGAAGCTGTCCTTAGTGGCCAGATTTGGAGTAACCATTTATTTTGGAGCGCCTGACAAGAGGGAGTTTGAGCAGATTGTTTCCACACTGGCCAAACGGTATGGGGTGAGGATGCAGGAAGAAAGACTGCTTGCAGAGGCCAACAAATGGGAGCTTGCTCATGGAGGACTGTCGGGAAGATGCGCAAAGCAGTTTATTGATTACCTTTTAGGCATACAGGAGGAACCAAAGAAAGGAGATTTACCAGAGGATGAAGCTTAGATTATTTGCCGCCATTGATGTGGGTTCCTTTGAGCTGACCTGTAAAATTTTTGAATATTCCGCTAAAAACGGGATGAAGGAGGTAGACAGCCTCAGACACAGAATGGATTTGGGCAGCGAAACCTTTGCCGGAGGGAAACTTAGTAAAGAAAAGGTGAATGAGCTTTGCCAGGTGCTGAACTCCTTTAAAACGGCTATGGATGGTTATCGGGTGGATGGCTATAAGGCCTATGGAACCAGTGCCATCAGAGAGACGGAAAATACCATGATCCTTCTGGATCAGGTCGAGCAGAGAACAGGAATTCGCATAGAGGTTTTAAGTAATTCAGAACAGCGTTTTTTAAACTATAAAGCTATAGCATCAAAGGGCGAGGAGTTTAATAGAATTATTGAAAAGGGAACTGCCATTCTGGATATTGGCGGAGGCAGTGTACAGATATCTCTCTTTGACAGGGATACGCTTATTGCCACCCAGAATTTGCGAATTGGGGTATTAAGGCTGGAGGAAAGGCTCCGCCATCTTGCCAGCAACAACAGCAAGTATGAGAGTCTCTTGGATGAAACGGTAAGCACTCAACTGGCAGTATTTAAAAAGATGTACCTTAAGGACAGGGAAATTGAAAATCTGATCGTGGTGGATGACTATGTATCCATTTTGATGCAAAAATATGAAAAGGAGGGCAGCCACACTGCCCATTTAGACTATGATCAGTTCAATGAGTACCTGATGCTGGCCAGATATCATTCCTTTGCGGACTTATCTCGAAAATTTGGGATAACCGAAGAGAATATGGAGCTGATTTTCGTTTCCTCCGTTATTATCAGACGCTGTATGAAGGTGATGGGAGCCACTCAGCTCTGGTCACCGGGAATCGTGCTCTGTGACGGAATTGGCTTTGAGTATGGACAAAAGAAAGGTCTGCTGAAGGAGGAGCATGATTTTGAGCAGGATATTATCGCCTGTGCGCTGAATATCAGTAAGCGTTATATGGGCAACAAGAAGCGCAGCGAGACTCTGGAAAGGATTGCTCTGAATATTTTTGATCATATGAAAAAGATTCATGGATTGGGAAAACGGGAGAGGCTTTTACTGACTCTGGCAACCATTCTCCATGACTGTGGAAAATATATCAGTATGAGCAATCTGGGAGAATGCTCCTATAACATCATCCTTTCTACGGAAATTATCGGACTGTCTCATGTAGAACGGGAAATCGTAGCCAATGTGGTAAGGTACAATCATCAGCGGTTTGGCTATTACGAGGAGGTGGCCCAAAATGCCACTCTGGACAGAGGGGAATACATGACGATTGCCAAGCTCACGGCTATTTTAAAGGTGGCCAATGCTTTGGACAGAAGCCACAAGCAGAAATTTAAGGATATCCAGGTAGCCCTGAAAGAGAATACTCTGTTAATTACCGTCAGCACCGATGAAGACATTACGCTGGAGCAGGGGCTGCTGGGAGGCAGAGCAGACTTCTTTGAGGAGGTATACAGCATACGTCCCAAGATTAAGCAGAAGCGAACCATTGGCAGATAAAAAGAAAAAGAATGGAGAAGCTATGAAAAATAAGTATTTGGATCCTGAGCACTATTGGAATCGGGAGCTTAGCTGGATTTTATTTAATAAGCGGGTTTTACATGAAGCAAGAGATAAGCAGAATCCTCTGTGGGAAAGATTAAAGTTTTTAAGCATTACGGCCTCTAACCTGGATGAATTTTTTATGGTTAGAGTGGCTTCCCTGAAAGATATGGTCAATGCACAGTATACCAAAAAGGATATTGCAGGAATGACGCCTATTGAGCAGTTGGAGCAGCTTAATAAGGTTACCCATGAGCTGGTCAGTATGCAATACTCTACCTATAACCGTTCCCTTTGTCCTCTTCTTTTGCAGAACGGGCTGCAGATTATCGGTCGTCATGAGGATTTGACGAAGGAACAGGGACTATATGTGGATCGTTATTTTGAAGAAGCCATTTATCCGGTATTGACCCCCATGGCCGTGGATTCCTCCAGACCCTTCCCACTGATCCGTAATAAGACGTTAAATATCGGAGCATTAATCAGTAATCGGAAAAAAGAAAAAAAGGAAGTAGAGTTTGCTACCGTACAGGTGCCTGGTGTACTTCCGAGAGTGGTAGAGGTACCCTGCAAAGAGAACAGGCGGGCAGTTATTCTTTTGGAAGAAATCATTGAGCGGAATATAGGAAAGCTGTTTTTAAATTATGACATTGTATGTACCTACCCTTTTCGGATCATGCGCAATGCAGATCTGACCATCGAGGAGGATGAAGCCGAGGACCTGCTGAAGGAAATCGAGAAACAGATAAAAAAACGCCAGTGGGGACAGGTTATCCGTCTGGAGGTGGCAGAACGAATCGACAAGAAGTTGCTGAAAATCCTGAAGGAGGAGCTGCAGGTAGAAGAGGAGGATATTTATTTCATCGATGGCCCTCTGGATTTAACGGTATGTATGAAGCTGTATGGGATGGGAGGCTTTGAAGAGTTCAAGGCCCCTTTGCATGAGCCACAGCCGGTGCCGGAAATACCGGAGGGAGAGGATATTTTTGCCTGTATCCGAAAGCAGGATGTTTTTATGCATCATCCCTACCAGACCTTTACCCCGGTGGTAGAATTTATTCGGCAGGCTTCCAGGGATGAACAGGTTCTGGCTATTAAGCAGACCCTTTATCGTGTCAGTGGAAACTCACCGATAATTGCAGCCCTGGCCCAGGCGGCAGAAAATGGCAAGCAGGTCACTGTTCTGGTGGAGCTTAAGGCCCGTTTTGATGAGGAGAATAATATTGTATGGGCAAGAAAGCTGGAGCAGGCCGGTTGCCATGTGATCTATGGTCTGGTGGGACTTAAGACCCACAGCAAGATTACTCTTGTGGTGCGTAAGGAGGAAGACGGGATCCGCCGCTACGTTCATTTGGGGACGGGTAACTATAATGATGCTACGGCAAAGCTGTATACCGATGTAGGGCTCTTTACCTGCAAAGAGGGCTTTGGAGAAGATGCCACGGCCGTATTCAATATGCTGTCCGGCTATTCAGAGCCATTAAGCTGGAATAAGCTGTCGGTTGCGCCGCTGTGGCTGAAGGATAAATTTCTGTATCTGATTGAACGGGAAAAAAACCATGCCCTGAAGGGAGAGGGAGGAAGAATTATTGCCAAAATGAACTCCCTTTGCGATAAGGATGTAATTGCTGCCCTTTATGAGGCCTCCGACAGCGGTGTGCAGATTGATTTGATCGTTAGAGGAATATGCTGCCTGAAGGTAGGAATTCCTGAGATCAGTGAGAATATCCGTGTGCGCTCCATAGTGGGACAGTTTTTGGAGCATAGCCGCATTTTTTATTTCGAAAATGGCGGGAAGGAAGAAATATATTGTTCCAGTGCAGACTGGATGCCCCGTAATCTGGAACGCCGTGTGGAACTGCTTTTTCCCATAGAGGAGCCTGAACTCAAAAAAAAGGCTTTTCATATTCTGGAAGGGGAGCTGAAGGATACCCTGAAGGCAAGCATTATGCTTTCTGATGGTACCTATGAAAAGGTGGATAGGAGAGGTAAGGAAGCCTACTCTTCCCAGGATGCGTTTGTCCGGGAGGCGGCCGGGGAGAGCCTTAAAGGAAAGGATGGGGAAAAGCAGAGAGTATTTATAACTGCAGCTCATACCTAAGGTGGAGGAAGGTGGAAAGAATTAGATTCTTTCAACCTGTGATCCCGGCTGATGCACGAAGTCCCTGTGATTAAAATGCTGCTGAAGCAGCAGAATGAGAGGAAAAATGGAAGATATTATTTTGGCATCAGCATCGCCCAGACGAAGAGAATTATTGGATCAGATCGGCATTTCCTACCGGGTGGTGGTAAGCAGGGAGGAAGAGAAGATCAAAGGAGATACTCCCGCAGAGGTGGTGCAGAAGCTGGCATGGAATAAGGCCCAGGATGTGACCCTTAACCTGCAGGTTAAGAAGAAGCTGGTTTTGGGAGCAGATACCGTTGTGGTTTGGAATAATCAGATTTTAGGCAAGCCGGCAGGAGAAGAGGAGGCCTTTGAAATGCTGACTGATTTACAGGGGAAAATCCATCAGGTCTATACCGGAGTAGCCCTTGTTTATCTGGATCACGAGGGAAAACTGAAGGGTACCTGTTTCTATGAAGAAACACAGGTAGAGGTATATCCCATGAATGAGGAGGAAATCAGGACGTATCTGGCAACAAAGGATTATACAGATAAGGCCGGAGCCTACGGAATTCAGGGAGCCTTTGGAGCTTACATCAAGGGGATACGGGGAGAGTATTCCAATGTGGTAGGTCTGCCTTTGGGAAGACTGTATCAGGAGATGAAAAAAATTCACCTTGAACTGGAAGGAAAAATGAGGTAGATTTTAATTTACAGCGAAAAGAATAGAGAGCTGTCAAAGCAGCAAAAGGAGGAAAGAATGCAGGAATTTGATGAGCTTGTTTTGCAGTGTTTTCTGGAAAACCAACATCAGCTTTTTCCTGAGCCTGTGGCTCATTCTCCGGAGGAGGCAGAGGCGTTTTTGGAAGAGTGCATGGCGATTGTTGTACACTCGCCTAAGGAGGTTTGGGAATATTTTGATGAGCAGGGGATAGACCTTGAAGGAGCAGATGAAGAAGAAATATTGTCTGCAGAAGAAATTTTTGCCCTTGGTGACGGAAGATATTTGATTGTAGAAGGATAGGGAGGTACTTAAGATGAAAGAGAGAAAGCATATAATACTTATTTTACTGATCGTGGTGATGATTCTTACCAGCCTGGGCAGCTTTTTTGCCCTATGGACCATACCTTTACAGATTATTTCATTGGGACTCCTGCTTTTTCTCTTCCTGCTTTTCTTTGGGCAGTCTGCAAAGGAAGGCAACGAGAAGATAGCAGAGGATGTGGACAGCCTGAATGGAAAAGAGAAGGGGGCAGATGAAGCGCTGAAGCAGACCATGGCAGAGCTGGAGGAGAAATATGCGGCTATTGGCAGGAAGGCAGGAGATATAGAGCGGGAGGCACAGGGGCTTAGCGTCTCCATAGAAGAAATAGCCTCATCTAGTGCCAGGATCGATACGGACATTCATCAGGTAAGTGATAATGTGGATATGATTACCGATGCCTCTGACAGTATTTCCGGTTATACGGAGGATATGAAGGAAAGAGCTACGGAGTTGAAGCACACGGCAGAAAAGCATAAATCTCAAACCAGTCAGATGATTGAGGAAATTGTGGCAGGACTTCAGGCTGCGATAACCAATAGCAGAAATGTGGAAAAGGTGAATCAGCTCACGGATGAAATTCTCAGCATTTCCAGCCAGACTAATTTACTGGCACTGAATGCTTCCATTGAAGCAGCCAGAGCAGGAGAAGCGGGAAGAGGCTTTGCAGTTGTGGCAGATGAAATCCGTAAGCTGGCCGACAGCAGCAGGGAAACAGCCAATAAGATTCAGGGAATTAATAAGGAAGTAGTGGATGCGGTAAATGAGTTAAGCAGCAGTGCAGGACAGATTGCAGATTATGTAGTCAGTACCATACTGCCTCAGTACGATGATTTTGTAGAGTCCGGAGATAGCTATAATGACGATGCAGATTTTATTAACAATATGATTGGAGAGTTTGCGGAAATGTCTCATAAGATTCAGAATGTTGTTCGCAATATTACTGCCTCTGTAGACAGCATTTCCCTGTCTTCGAATCAGGCATCGGAGGGAGTTTCCAAAGTGGCTGACCAAGCGGCTGATTTAGCAGGCACAATTTCAGGTAAATAAAAGTCTGCGATAGCCTTTCTTGTGACAGATATCTGTCAAAGAGAGCTATCGCAGTTTTTTTATGGGGAAGGCTCATTATTCCCTCATTGCTTGCTCCAAAATGGGAACTAAGCCGTCGTGGTCATTGTCTTCTTGAGTAATGATGTCAGCAGTTTTTTTCACTGCTTCCCTTGCATTTTCCATCGCTATACCAACACCTGCCGCCTCCAGCATAGAGATATCATTTAGCTCATCACCGGCAGCAAGAGAGCGGCTCACGGGGATATGCAAATAGTTGCAGAGCCATTGAAGTCCGATCCCCTTTCCAGAAGATGCGGGAAAGAGCTCAATATAGCGGGGGGTGGAGTAAAGTACTGAAAGCTGATCTCCCAGCCGTGACTGAACCGTTTTGCAAAAGACTTCTAATTGCTCAGGATCATCCAGACCAATAGCCAGGCATTTGCAGGGCTCCTTATCCAGATAGGCCATAATATTATCGGTGATCACATAGGGGGTATGGACTGCCCGGCGATAATAGGCCAGCTCAGGCCCTTCGGTCTCGGTAAGAATATGGGTATCGCTGTAGGTTTGGACATAAACACCACATTTCCTGGCAATGGCAAATACCTCCATAACCGTTTCGTAGGGTAGGGAAACCCGAAGAAGCTGGGTATTGGTTTCGCAATCATAGATTTCCCCGCCGTTGCAGCCGATCAGATACATATTGGGAAAATGCAGCTTGAGGCTCTCTCTGACATAGGCTACGCTGTCCAGAGCCCTGCCGGAGCAGAGCACCAATTTGTGCCCGGCAGAAGTCCACTTTTTCAGAGCATAGAAGGTCAGGGGGGAAACCTGCTTTTCTCTTGTCAGCAGGGTATTGTCTAAATCAGTAAAGAAAATTTTCGTCATCATGAGTCGGCCTCCTTCAAGGAGATTTTTAATTGGGACAGAATTTCCTCCGGTATGGCCAGCTTTCCATAGCCATTTCCCATTTCCAGTCCCGGTTTGACTGCCCCGTGAAAATCAGATCCACCGGTAATCAGCAAATCATATTTTTGAGCCAAAGCCCGAATCTGGCGTTCCTCGCCGGTCGTGTAAGTAGAATAGATGGCTTCAATGCCGTCTAGTCCGGCCTCCTTTAAAAGAGCTACCAGCTCCTCCAGAGCCGAATCCGACATACGATATAAAACAGGGTGAGCCAGAACGGCCAGTCCGTGCACCTCTTTAATCAGGGCAACAGCCTGCTGGGGAGTAATCTTCTCCCTTGGAATATAATGCTTTGCATGATCACCGATATAACGGTCGAAAGCTTCCCGGGGAGAACTTACATAGCCATGTTCATGGAGATAACGGGCATAATGGCTTCTGGTAATCACCGCACAGGGGAAAGCCTCCAAGAGCTTTTCATAAGTAATATCAATTCCTTCTGCAGCCAGGCTTTTGCACATTTTTTCATTGCGAAGAATCCGGGAGTCCACAAAGGACTGCAGCTTCTTCTTAAAAACAGGAGAATTGTATTCAATAAAAAAGCCCAGAATATGAATATCCTTTCCCTTGTATTCGGTGGAAAACTCAATTCCCGGAATGACCTCAAGGGGAATACCCTTTCCGTCAGGGCTGCCTGAAAGAGGTTCAGTTTTTAGAGAAGTATTATATCGGGCGGCTGCTTCTATAGCTTCATCAAGTCCGTCTACAGTGTCGTGATCCGTCAATGCAAAGGCGGATAGGCCTTTTTGCACAGCCATTTCCACCAGCTCGGTGGGGGAGAGACTGCCATCCGACTTGTTAGAGTGTACGTGTAAATCAATCACCTTAGTTATCATCCTCCGTATTGGTATAAACGGTACGTTTTCTTGCCATTTCATCACTGGCCAGATATTCGTCATAGGTAGTAATCTTGTCGATCAGGGTACCGTTTGGCAGGATTTCCATAATTCGGTTGGCTGTGGTCTGTACGAACTGGTGATCATGGCAGGAAAACAGTTCCACACCGGAGAATTTGATTAATCCGTTATTCAGAGCAGTAATGGACTCCATATCCAGATGGTTGGTAGGCTCATCCAGAATCAGGCAGTTGGCACCGCTGATCATCATTTTGGATAAAAGGCAGCGTACCTTTTCTCCACCGGAAAGAACTCTTACTTTTTTCACTCCATCTTCTCCTGCAAAAAGCATACGTCCCAGGAAGCCCCGGACATAGGTTACATCCTTAACGGGAGAGTAGCTGGTAAGCCAGTCCACGATAGTATAGTCGTTATCAAATTCTTCCGTATTGTCCTTGGGAAAATAAGCCTGAGAGGTGGTAACTCCCCACTTATAGCTGCCCTCATCCGGCTCCAGCTCACCCATCAGAATTTTAAACAAGGTAGTTTTGGCAAGCTCATTGCTGCCCACAAAGGCAATTTTATCATCATGGCCTACAATGAAGGAAAGGTTATCTAATACCTTTTCACCATTAATGGTTTTACTTAAGCCTTCTACAGTCAAAACCTCATTGCCGATTTCCCGCTCGGGCCGGAAATCAATGTAAGGATATTTTCGGCTGGAAGGACGAATCTCATCCAACTGAATTTTTTCCAGTGCACGTTTTCTGGAGGTAGCCTGCTTGGACTTGGAGGCATTGGCTGAGAAGCGGGAAATAAATTCCTGCAGCTCCTTGATCTTTTCCTCTTTCTTTTTATTGGCTTCCTTCATCTGTTTGATTAAAAGCTGGCTGGATTCATACCAGAAATCATAGTTTCCGGCATAAAGCTGGATCTTGCCGTAATCGATGTCGGCGGTATGGGTACATACCTTGTTCAGAAAATATCGGTCATGGCTGACTACGATAACGGTATTGTCAAAATTGATCAAGAATTCTTCCAGCCAGGCAATGGCATCCAAATCCAGGTGGTTGGTAGGCTCATCTAAAAGGAGAATATCCGGATTACCAAAAAGTGCCTTTGCCAGCAATACCTTAACTTTGGCATTACCATCTAAATCCCGGAGGAGACTGTAATGTAAATCTGTTTCAATACCCAAACCGTTCAGCAGGGTGGCAGCATTGGATTCGGCCTCCCAGCCATCCATCTCCGCAAATTCGGCTTCCAACTCACTGGCACGGATTCCATCCTCATCAGAGAAATCCTCCTTGGCATAGATGGCATCCTTTTCCTTCATGATGTCATAAAGACGCTGATTTCCCATGATAACCACATCCAGAACGGTATACTCATCATATTTGAAATGATCCTGCTCCAGAACCGACAGACGCTGTCCGGGAGTAATGGAAATGTCCCCGTTTGTAGTTTCCAGTTGACCGGAAAGCAGCTTTAAAAAGGTAGATTTACCGGCACCGTTGGCACCGATAAGTCCATAGCAGTTTCCTTCGGTGAATTTAATATTGACCTCTTCAAATAACGCCTTTTTACCTACTCTGTAAGTTACATTGTTTGCACTGATCATAGCTAAAACCTCTTATTTCCCATGTTTTTGTTTAAAGTCACAGGTTCTATTATACATAAAAGGCGGAGTTTTTCAATAAAAATCAATGTAACTCTTCAGAACTCCATTCGCAAAATCGCTGTTATACAGCGCTTCTTTTGCTCATGTGGTTACTTCGTCACATAAATGTTCGATCTATGTCCTCTCCTGTAAGCAGGAGGTTCATTTCATTGAACATTTGCATGGCTCTGAATAGTTACAAATCAATATTCAAAAGGAAGAAAAACGCTTGCCAAATGTCTGGGGAAAATGTAAAATATTTGTATAGTATTGAGGAAGTAAGGAGACTATTCTTATGGGTTATGGATCCAGCTCTCTGGAGAAGAGAATTAAGGAAAATATCAAGGATTATACGTTGGGGCAGCTTCTGGATATGCCGGTAGTGCAAAAGCAGTTGGAAACCCTGGCGGCATTAACGGGGGCAGAGTTTTTGCTTACCCGGCGTCATGGCGAGCCAATCTGCATTGTAGGCAGTTGGTCTCAGGAGCCGGTAGATGTGATGAAGGATCAGGGAATTCGCATTCGGGTCAACAACAGAACGGTGGCACATTTCTATTATCGTACAGACAGGGAGGCAGATCTGGTGGATACCATGGTGAAAGCCATTCTTGAAGGCTGGCAGTCATGGGCAGAGGCTACCTATCTGTATAAGGAAACGGATCAATATGTAGATGAGCTTTCGCTGCAGGTTGAAGAGGAATTGAACCAGAAGACTCAGGGAACCAAGCTGGATGCGCTGACCGGAACACTTAATCATACATATTTCCACAGCAGGATGAAGGTGATGGATCGTTCGCAGATCGCACCGGTTGCGGCGCTTTGTGTCAATATTAACGACTGGCGCTTTGCAAATGATCATTTTGGCGTAGAGGAAAGTGACCGTTTGATCCGCATTGTGGCGGATATTCTTAAAAAGTTTGCCAAGCCGGAGTATCTTATTGGCCGGGTAGATGGAGATGTATTCAATGTGGTAATTCCCATACCGGAGGAGAATGAGGCTGTAGACTATATGGAAAGCATCCAGAAGGCCTGTCAGGAGTATGAGGACTCAAGGCTTGCTCCCTCGGTGGCCGTAGGGATAGCTATGAAATATAATGTTGAAGAAACCATGGAGCAGGTATTCTCTGATGCGGAGTATGAGATGTTTGAAAACAAAATGCGGATTAAGCAGTCGGAAGGGTATCAGGAAAGGCTAAAAAAGGGTCTGTAAGACAAGAATAGATAGAGATTAAAGCAAAAGGATAAGGAAAAGCTGTTGCATTAATGACTTAATTAACTATAGTGTGGCGCTATCCTTATCTCTTTTTTCATAAAAAAGCAGGAGGAACAGAAATGGTTGATGAAGTGTTGAGGGAAGAACTAAGGCTGGTAAGTGTAAAGCCCTCCCCAAGGCAGATTGCCTATCAGCAAATGGAGTTTAACGGTTTTATCCATTTTACAGTAAATACCTTTACCGGAAAGGAATGGGGAACGGGAAAAGAATCTCCGGCGATTTTCAACCCGACGGAGCTGGATGCACGCCAATGGATAAAAACAGCAAAAGATGCAGGAATGAAAGGCATTATTCTTACCTGTAAGCATCACGATGGTTTTTGTCTTTGGCCCAGTGCATACACACAACACAGTATAGCCTGTTCTTCTTATCAGAATGGTCAGGGAGACCTGGTGAAAGAGGTCTGTGAAGCCTGCAAAGAATTCGGAATTAAGTTTGGTGTATATTTGTCACCCTGGGACAGAAACCATCATACATATGGAACAGGGAAGGCTTATGACGATTATTTTATTAATCAGCTAACGGAACTATTAACGAAATACGGAGAGATTTTTGTTGTTTGGCTGGATGGAGCCTGTGGAGAGGGAGCCAACGGAAAAGTACAGAAATATGACTGGGAACGCTATTATGAAACGATACGCAGGCTGCAGCCCAAGGCCTGTATAGCCATCAGTGGGCCGGATATACGGTGGTGCGGTAATGAAGCAGGGGTGACCAGAGAAAGTGAGTGGAGTGTGGTTCCGGCCAAATTGGCAGAGCCGAAGAAGATAGCGGAGGACAGTCAACAGGAGGATAATGCAGAATTTAGGCAAAAAGGAGTAGATCCCACCCAGATGGAACTGGGAACCAGAGAGAAGCTGAAGGATGAACAGCAACTGATTTATTATCCGGCAGAAACGGATCTGTCCATACGGCCGGGCTGGTTCTATCACGAAGAGGAGGATGAGCAGGTGCGGTCCTTCGAGAATCTGCGGGACATCTATTTGAAAACGGTAGGCTCGAATGCGGTTATGCTGTTGAATATTCCTCCGGATAAGAGAGGACTAATCCATCACAATGATGTGGAGGTGTTAAGGAAGCTGGGAGATTTCATTCGGGCTTCCTTCACCCATAATCTGGCAGATAGGAGCAAAATCGTTACGGTACCATTGACAGATGCTCAAGGCAGAGGCGGTGAAGCACTTCGCAGTGACAGCTATGAATCCTTTTTTGCCAATGCGGAGGGGGAAAAAGAGCTTGAGATAAACCTGGTATGGGAAGAAATTCAGAGACTTTCCTATTTAGTATTAAAGGAAAATATTCTTTTCAGCCAACGGATAGAGAGGTTTGAAGTGTTTTGGGAAAATATTTCCGGTGAATGGGAAGCTGCCTATCAGGGAACTGTTGTAGGCTATAAAAAAATTGTACCGTTAAATGGACTGATGACAAAGAGACTGCGGGTGATCATTAAGGATGCGAGAGTGGCTCCTGTTCTTTCTTTTGTAGGAGTTTATTAAGGCGATTTCTTAATGTGGGAGTGCCTATTCATAGCCATACAGGTTTTCAATGAAGTGAACATTCTGCTTGCATGAATGGACATATCATTGAAGATTTATATGGCGAAGCAACCACATGAGCAAAAGGAAAGCTGTGTAACAGTGATTTTGCAAATGGGGGTCTGAATAGTTATATGCGGGGAAACATTGGATGAAGAATAAGCAGCTTTTTAAGGATATGCATTCGAAGATTTTTTTATCGATTTATAAGACTATTCTTCTGATCATCCCTCTGCCAATTCTTGTTTTAATTGTTCTGGGGATAATTTCCCTGCATTTAATAGAGGGTACTGTAGAAGATTATAAAAGGGATATGGTTATCCGTATATCGGATGAAATGGACAGGAGGACAAGGTGAATCACAATAATTGGCAAAATCCGCAGTTTTTACAGAAAGGAAGGGAGGAAGCAAGAGCATATTACGTTCCCTTCAAAAGCATAAAAGAGGCATTAAGAGGAAGAAGAGAAAAGTCGGAAAGATTTCAGTTGCTGAATGGAATTTGGGAATTTAAGTACTATGGGGCATATTATGAAGTCCCTGAAATAATTACGGAGTGGGATTCCATTTCGGTTCCCTCCAACTGGCAGATGCAGGGCTACGACAGTCCCTGTTATACCAATGTAAATTATCCTTATCCGGTAGACATTCCCTATGTACCTGATGAAAACCCTTGCGGAGTATACCGCCGCAAGTTTGTGGTAGAGAATTTGGATCAGGAGATCTATCTGGTTTTTGAAGGAGTGAATTCCTGCTTTTATGTCACCATTAATGGAGAAGAGATTGGTTACAGTCAGGGCAGCCGCTATATGGCTGAATTTCGGATCACCTCTTATCTGAAAAAAGGGAGTAATGAAATACAGGTCAAAGTTCTGAAATGGTGTGACGGCAGTTATTTGGAGGATCAGGATGCTTTTCGTTTATCAGGGATTTTCAGAGATGTCTATCTGCTTCATCGGGAGAGACAGCATATTCGGGATTTCAGGCTTAATACCACCTTGGAGGCTCTGGAGGGAGAGGTCATTCTTTCGTCTGCGAAAGGAGAAGGGCAGATTCTCGTCTTTCTTTACGATGGTGAAGAGCTTATACAAAGAACGACTGCTGCAGAAGGACATTTTTCCTTTACAGTAAAGAATCCTCAATTGTGGAGTGCAGAGAAGCCGTATTTGTACACACTGATCCTACAATTGGGAGAGGAGTTTATACCCTGGCGTATTGGATTTCGGACAATAGAGGTATCCGAAAAGGGAGAATTGCTGCTGAATAAAAAAGCGATAAAGCTGAAAGGCGTGAATCATCACGACACCCATCCTACAAAGGGGCAGGTGATGAGTCGGGAAGATATGGAAAAAGATTTACTGCTGATGAAGCAGCACAATATTAATGCCATACGTACCTCGCATTATCCTCCGGCACCGGAATTTCTGGAACTATGTGACAGACTGGGATTTTATGTGATGGATGAAGCAGATTTGGAAATGCATGGATTTGTGACTAAGGATACCATGTGGGAATACAAAGCATACGATGAGACCTGGCCGACAGACCATCCGGATTGGAGAGAGGCTTTTTTGGAACGTGCCGTAAGAATGGTAGAGAGAGACAAAAATTTCACCAGTATTTTTTCCTGGTCGATGGGAAATGAAAGCGGCTATGGGCGCCATTTTGATGAAATGTGTCAATGGACCAAAAAGAGAGATTCGCAAAGGCTGATTCATTATGAGCGTGCATATATTGTTGATAATCCCGAATGTATTGATATCGAAAGCCGTATGTATCTGAGTGTTGCTGAATTGGAGGAAGAGGGGAGGAAGGAAAGCAAAAGACCTTTTTTCCTCTGTGAGTATTCCCATGCTATGGGAAATGGACCGGGAGACCTGTATGACTATTGGGAGGTGATCTGTCGTCACCCCAGACTGATAGGAGGCTGTATCTGGGAGTGGGCGGATCATGCCGTGAAAAAAGGGGATAACTTTTATTATGGAGGTGATTTTGGAGAGCTGACCCATGACGGTAACTTCTGTGTAGATGGCCTTGTATCTCCGGAGAGAGAAATAAAGGCTGGGACATTGGAAACAAAGGCAGTTTATCAACCGATATATATTCGTCTGATCTCTGCCGAGCCTGTAACAGTAGAGGTAACCAATCTCCATGATTTTACTAATCTGGATGAGTATGCTCTGGTATGGACCTTTGAAGTAGACGGCTGCCCTGAAAAAACGGGAGAGCTGATATTGCCGATTGCTCCCGGAGAAAGTGTATGTTTTTGTCCGCAGATACAACTTCCGCTCCACTGCCTCCTGGGCAGCTTTTTGACGATTCAATTAAAAAGAAGAACCCCCTGTATCTGGGCCAAAGAGGGCTGGGAATGTGCAGCGATTCAGCTTAAGCTGCCGGTGGAGATTTTAAAGGCGGAACCCCAGAGTAAAAACAAGCACCAATGGAGTGTCAAAGAAGATAAACTGTTTTTAGAGATAAAAGATGAAAGGGGAAACGGCTATACCTTCCATAAAATCAAAGGAATCCTTTGGGGAGTATATGAGGAGACGGAAAATCTTCTGACAGAGCCGATGAAGCTGTCTGTATGGCGGGCGCCTACTGATAATGACAGGCATATTAAGGAGGATTGGGGGCTTTATGAGGACAACATCCGAGCCTGGAATCTGAATCGTTTATTTCATAAGTGCTATGAAACAAGATGGGAGAGAGAAGGGGAAGAAATTTGTGTGATTACCAGAGGCAGTCTTGCCGGAGTGGGAAGAACTCCTATTCTGGTTTATCAAGCTGAGTATCTGGTAACTAATAGTGGCTGGCTGAAAATCAGTGTACATACGGAGGTAGGGGCTGATGCAGTCTGGCTTCCCAGGCTGGGATTTCAGTTTGCGTTACCCTATTCAATGGAAAAAATGGAATATTTTGGAATGGGACCGGGAGAGAATTATCAGGATATTTGTCATTATACCAGAATCGGAAGGTATTTTTCTACTGCTTCCCAAGAGTATGTTCCCTACCTTAAGCCACAGGAGCACGGTAACCATACACACGTTAAGTATCTGAAAGTATGGGATGAAGAAAAAAATAAAGGGCTTCATCTTGTGGCTGCTGCCGAGATGGAGTGTCAGGTACTGCATTATACTGCGGAAGAGCTTACGATAAAAAAACATCGACATGAGCTGGTGGAAAAAGACACAAATGTACGCCTGGATTACCGGGTGAGTGGAATTGGTTCTGCAAGCTGTGGACCAAAGCTTATGGAAAAATATCGTTTATCGGAAAAGCAGATTGATTTTTCCCTTTGGCTGAAATGGGGAAAGGATGGAGAGGAATCCGGACTTTGTGTTGATGCACAAAGTCCCTGTGATTAAAATGCTGCTGAAGCAGCAGAATGAGAGGAAAGATGAGACAGTGGAAGCTAAAGTATGATCGGCCGGCAGAAAGATGGACAGAAGCACTGCCTTTAGGAAATGGAACCATAGGAGCAATGGTATATGGAGGCACTATAGAGGAGAGAATTGCCCTTAATCTGGATACACTGTGGTCCGGCTGTGGCAGAGAAAAAGGAAATCCGGGGAAGGCAGACTGGGAGAAAATCCGTAAGCTGCTGTTTCTGCGCCGCCATAAGGAGGCAGAGGACTTAATTCAGAGAGATGTGCTGGGAGACTGGACAGAATCCTATCTCCCGGCAGGAGACCTATGGATAAAACTGAAGGCACAGGAAGAGGAAGAAGGAGAGTATCTTAGAGAATTAAATCTTAATGAGGGACTTTATCAGAATTCCTTTACTTTGGGAAATAATACCCTGGAGAAGGAAATCTTTACCAGCATGGAAGATAATCTTTTGGTGCTTTCTTTAAGAAGTACCAGGGGAGTACCCTTTGATGCACAGTTAACGCTGACCAGTCCCCTGGTGCATGAAATAAAGAAGGGAGAAGAACCGGAAACCCTTGTTTTGTTTGGACAGGCACCCTCGTATGCAGCGCCGGTTTACTATTCCTGTGAGGATCCTGTCCGCTATGAGCAAAAAGGGCTTTCTTTTTGCTTTCTTCTTTCACTTTGCGGAGAGCAGGGAGAAATTTATGAGGAAAAAGGCAGTCTTCAGATAAAGGGAGAAACGAAGCTTACCCTTTATCTTACCGGGGGAACTAATTTTACTGTGGATGAAGAGGATTATATTGGTAAAGATGAGGATTGGATAAAGGTCTTGAAGGAAGCGATACAGTCAGGAGAACGAAAAGGATTTGCCTGCTTAAAAAAAGAGCATATTTTTAAGCACCGCAGTTACTTTGAACGAATGGAGCTGGAACTTGGGGAAAAGGAAAACGGACAGAAGACAACGACCACTGAGCGCTTAATCGATTATGGAGAAAACGAACAGGATCAGGATTTGTCTGCTCTCATGTTCCATTATGGGAGATATCTGTTGATTGCGTCATCTGCGCCGGGAAGTCAGTGTGCAAATTTACAGGGGATATGGAATCATCGGCTGAGGGCACCCTGGAGTTCTAATTACACGGTAAACATTAATACCGAAATGAATTATTGGATGGCAGAAAGCTGTAATCTCAGCGAATTCCATACGCCCTTGTTTGAACTGATTGAACGGGTAGAAAAAAGGGGGCGTAAGACGGCAGAATCTCTTTACCAGTTGGAGGGATGGGTGAGTCACCATAATGTTGATTTGTGGGGACATTCCACTCCGGTGGGGTATTATGGACAGGATAGCCTTCCCAGCGTATATTCCATGTGGAATATGAGTTCAGCGTGGCTGTGCAGACATTTATGGGAGCATTATCAATATACATTGGATAAAGAATTTCTGGAAAAAAGAGCCTATCCTATTATTGAGGGAGCAGTAAAATTTTATCTGGGCTATCTTTGTCCTTTTGAAGGCTATCTGGTGACGGCGCCTTCCACCTCACCGGAAAATCTATTTTTGGACCATAAAGGTGAGGCTCATGCAGTTACGGTTGCTTCCACCATGGATATCAGCATACTGAGGGAGCTGTTTGCCAATTATATCCGCATATGCTTCATTTTACAGAAGGAAGGGATGAAAAAGGAGGCAGAGAATGCTCTGGAAAAACTCCCTCCTTATCGATTGGGCAAGTATGGGCAGCTTCAGGAATGGTACTGGGATGATGAGGAAGCGGAAGTAAATCATCGTCATGTCTCCCATCTGTATGGCTTATATCCCTCAGATACCATTCGGGATGAACAACTGAAAAAGGGCTGTGAAATTACGTTAAACCGCAGAGGTGACCAGGGAACCGGCTGGTGTCTTGCCTGGAAAGCCTGTTTATATGCCAGATTGGGGAATGGAGACAGAGCATTAGAGCTGTTAAATCATCAACTGGGTTTGACCCATGAGGAAGAGATCAGTACAAAAGGGGGAGGAACCTACAGCAACCTCTTCTGCGCTCATCCCCCTTTTCAAATAGATGGTAATTTTGGGTATACAGCGGCCGTGGCTGAGATGCTGATGCAAAGTAGTGAAGGAAAAATTGTTATCCTGCCGGCGATTCCCGAGAAATGGCAGAAGGGAAGAGTAAAAGGGATGAAAGCCAAGGGTGGCTTTACAGTAGATTTCTCCTGGGAGAATGGGAGGGTGAATAATCTGAAGATCATGGCGAAAGAGAAGTGCCGGCTTATGGTAGTTTGTAATCAAAAAGAAGAAACCATCAGTTTTTTTGAGCAAAACGTATGGATAGCAAACGAACATGGTTTTTACCAATCAATGCAGGAATGAAGGGGCAGCGATATGAGGGGCAAAGCTGAGCGGGCTCATGAGGCTTCAGACCTTTTGCTCCCAGTGTTATTCTATGGATTATTCTATGTGAAAAAATTTGTAAGTTCAAAGAAAAAGACATATTCAATTCAGCCCATTTGTGTTAGCTTTATAGGAAAGAGCTTAAACATAAAAATCGAATAAGGAGAGAAGCCGGGCAGGCTTATAAACAGTATGTATTTTATACCACAGCCACAAAAAATATCAGAAAAAGAAGGCAGCTATTGTATACGAGTCAGAGATGTGATCTTTACGGAATATAAAGATGGAAATAGCTTATGGAATATCGTAGAGTTATTAAATGGCGAGATTGAAGAAAGCCTGGGATATCGATTGAGAATTGAAAGAATCGGAACAGAGCTTGCTGCGGTTCAAAGAGGAATAGGCTTAATACTATCTGCTGATCTTAAGGAACAGGAATACACTCTGGAAATTGGGGAAACAGGAATAAGGATAAGGGGCGGCAGCATCCATGCAGTCAGATATGGAGTGCAGACGCTCAGACAGATTATACGCCAGCAGGGAGCGGTCATTAACTGCCTGAGAATTGAAGACAAACCGGATATTGCAAACAGAGCCTTCCTTATTGACGTTACAAGAGGGCGGATTCCTACGCTGAAAAGCCTGAAAGAGCTTGCGGATACCCTCAGCTTCTATAAAATTAATCAACTGCAGCTTTATATTGAGCATACCTATATGTTCAGCCATTTTTCGGAAATGTGGAGGGATGATACACCCCTTCAGTCAACGGATATCCTTGAGCTGGACAGATACTGCTGTCGGCTCGGTATTGAGCTTATTCCCTGCCTTTCCAGCTTTGGACACCTATATAAGCTGTTAAGAACAAAGGGTTATCAGCATCTTTGTGAAATGGAAAACCCCTGCTTGGAAGAGTTTTCCTTTGTAGGACGTATGCTTCATCATACAATTGATATTTCAAATCCGGAGAGCCATGAGCTGATTAAGAATATGCTGCTTCAATTCATGCAGCTGTTTTCTTCTGATACGTTTAATTTGTGTGGTGATGAAACCTTTGATTTGGGAAAGGGAAGAAGCCACAAACTGGAGCAGGAAATCGGTCATGACAGGATGTATGTAGGCTTTATTAAGGAATTGTGTGAATTTCTCATTGCTCATGGAAAACGTCCTATGTTTTGGGGAGATATAATTGTTAAGTTTCCTGAGCTGATAACAGAGCTGCCTGCCGGGACAATCTGTCTAAACTGGGGGTATGCACCCAATCAGAGGGAAGAGGAAGCAAAAATACTTTTTCAGGCAGGAGCAGCCCAGTATTTATGTCCCGGCGTTTCAGGCTGGAATCAGTTTATGAATCTGGTCAGAGATTCTTATGATAATATTCGTACTATGGCTTCTTATGCAATAAAATATAATGCTTTAGGCGTACTTAATACGGCATGGGGAGACTACGGAAGCATAAACGATCCCAAGCTGGATCGGATAGGGCAGATTTATGGCGCTGCCTTTACCTGGAATAGAAATATACCCGATTACGAGGAAATCAACAGACAGATTTCCCTGCTTGAATTTGGGGATAAAACAGAGGCATTTGTTTCTATTATCGAAGCTATGCAAAATTACAGTATCTTTAATTGGGAAGAGGCTGTTAAATACAGAGAAATGGTTCTTTGGAATAAATTTAAAGCAGAGGATATATTCAAGGCAGATAAGCTGAGTATGGCTGAGAAATGGGAAAAGGAATTAGCCGGCATAAAAGATAAATTATATAAGCAGATTCTTTTGCTGAAGGAAAGCAAAAGAAGTGAGGCTCTTCACTATATCAATTCCTTAGAGGCAATTGAAGTATTCAACGAAATAGGATGTGTTATTTGGAACAGAATAAATAACAAAGGAAATACTTCAGGGAAGGGATGCGGTGAAATTGCCCAAAAGCTGGAAATATGGTTTTATGAGTATAAGAAGCTCTGGAGAAAAAACTGCAGAGAATCTGAACTGTACAGAATACAGGAAGTAATTAATTGGTATGCAGATTATTTAAGAGGATAGATGCCTTAGAATAATTGGAGGAAGGATAATGCAAAAAGCAGCACAGTTGGATGAATATATCAGCGAATATTCAAAGTTGGCAGACAGTCCTTACAAATTTATTTTAAAGTTTTTTGCTAAAAAGAAGGGAAGAGTGGTATTGGCATTTTTTCTGTGGACCTGTCAGAGATCACCCTGCTGGGTGATACCCCTGGCAACGGCCAATATTCTGGATGCTTTAAGCAGTGCAGAGGGAAATACGGCAGAAATAATCATGAAGAATCTTCTCCTTCTGTCCTTTTTTATTCTGCAGAATATTTTTTCCACTTATTATGCAACAAAGACATTTAATAAGATTGTCCGCGGCATTGAAAGTGAGCTGCGAGGTGCACTGATCAGAAAGATGCAGCAGCTATCGATTATGTTCTATAAGGAAATGCAGTCGGGAAAGCTGTTATCTAAAGTAACAAGAGATGTGGAGAATATTGAGACCTTTCTGGATCAGGCGGTAAGAACCATATTTTTCATCATTACGGATGTGGTGATTGCTCTGGCAGTCACCTTTTCAAGGAGTGTTGTGATATTCCTTTTTTTCTGGCTGAGCGTACCGATGGCCATTGGAATTATTATCCTGTTTCAGAACAGGATTGCAAAAGAGAACCATACATTTCGCAGAGAAATGGAGAATACAACCTCCCAGGTGGCTGAAATGATCAATCTCATTCCGGTCACCAGGGCACACGGCCTTCAGGAAGTGGAAAGCAGGAAGGTGGTAAAGCAGGTTGAGGCTACCAGCAACAGTGGATTTCAGCTGGATTTGGTCAATTCCTTTTTTGGAGCAACGCATTGGGTGGCCTTCCAGTTTTTTCAGGCATTAACCTTGGGATTTACGGCTTTTCTTGCTGTTAGAGGGAAAATAACGGTAGGAGATGTGGTTTTATTTCAGGGGTATTTTTCGACAATATTGAATCAGATTTCCAATCTGATTTCTTTATACCCAGGTTTTTGTAAAGGCTTGGAATCAGCCAGAAGTGTAAGTGAAATATTATCTGAACCCAGGATAGAAGAAAATGCAGCAATTATTCCTCTGGGAAGGCTCAGGGGAGAGGTTTCCTTTGATAATGTAACTTACAGCTACAACAGCAATATGGAGCCGACCCTTAATCATTTTTCCTTAAAGGTAAAGGCAGGGGAAGCCATTGCATTTGTAGGAGGCTCCGGTGCGGGTAAGTCTACCATACTTAACCTTCTCATCGGCTTTGATTCGCCGCAGGAGGGAAGAATATGTATCGATGGTATTAACATGAGGAATCTGGATATTAATGAATACAGATCGCAGATTGCGGTGGTTCCTCAGAATACCATACTTTTTGCAGGCTCGATATATGACAATGTTACTTATGGCTTGGATAATGTATCCAGAGAAAGGGTGATGGAGGTTTTGAGACAGGTGGATCTTGCGGATTTTGTAGATACACTTCCCCAGGGTCTGGATACCCTGCTTGCAGAACAGGGAAATTCCCTTTCCGGTGGGCAGAGGCAGCGTCTTGCAATTGCAAGAGCAATAATAAGAAATCCCAAGATCATCGTATTTGATGAAGCAACCTCAGCCTTGGATTTGGCATCGGAAAAGAAAGTGCAGGAAGCCACAGAGAGCTTAATGAAAACCTGCACAACATTTATGGTGGCGCATCGCTTGTCCACCATTCGGAATGCTGATCGAATAGTAGTAATCGAAAAAGGAAGGCCGGTTGAAGAGGGAAGCTTTAATGAGCTGATGGAGAAAAAAGGCTATTTTTATCGTCTGAAAAAGCTGCAGGAGCAGTAGATAAACAGACCCCGGTCTTTTTGTTTATTTTTTCAGGGATATTTCCAAATGGTTTGTTTGGCGGTCATCTGTATAGCAACTGACGGTGACCGCTTTTGGATAAAATCCATGAAATCTGGTCTCTATATGCTCAATAAGGCTGACGGTGCTTGCTTCGGCAGAAATTGCCACACCATTATCGGTAACGGATATGGTGATACTTTCTTTACTGTTTTCCAGATTGAGGAAGATATAGCCGGTTTCTGCCAGGGGCTCCAGTCTGGCAGTAACCGTATTATAAATATACTGATAGAGTGAAAGTCTGGGCAATGAAAAATCTGACAGCTCATCAGGATATTCTACATCAAGATTGATTCGCTCACCAAAGCGGTAATCTATGATCTTCATAAAATTACTGATGACCGATATTTCATCCTTCAGGGAGGCATCCTGTGTGTCGTTAAGGCTGTATTTCATGATAAAGCCCAGGGCAAAGCAAACATTGTAAAGCTCTTTATTGCCGGTCATTAAGACAGAGCCTTTGATCACGTCAAGTGTATTAAACAGAAAATGTGGATTTATCTGATTAATAAGGGTTAAATTTTTGGACTCTTTATCTGCAACCTCCTGTTCATAGAGTCTGCTGGTGGTAATAAACAACTGATCACGAATTTGATTTATTTCATCCATCATTAGATTGAATTCATTCGATATACTTTCAATTTCCCGGTATCCCTTCAGGGATACTCTTTTTTTCATCAGCTTAAGGTTGCCGTGGCTTATGGAAACGATGTATTTTGTAAGGTCATTCAGTGGTGAAATAAAGTTTTTAATAATAAACAGATAGGCAATAATAGTAAGCACGGTTAAAATAACCCCCATTGAATAACACATATTCCTTAACATGACTGCATTTTCCAGCAGGGTGGAATAGGGGGTGATGGCTATGGTATATCCCAGGTCAGAATCCAGAGTGTTTACCTGAATCATGTAGTGAACATTATCCAGGCTTGTTTCAGTGATATAGTATGGAACGGCGGAAGAATCCTCCGGGCTTTCGTGATATACATAGTCGGGTAAAGCGGATTTGATCCCGTCAATGATTGTACCGTCAGATTCTGATTCAAAATGCTCATTTAAGGAGATTGTTTTTCCATAGGAATCCACCATATAAAAGAAGGTATTGGACAGAGTATTAATGTCAGAGATTTCTTTAACGATGGAGTCAGCCTTCACTAAAAGGGTCATGTGTCCGATTTTTTCCCCGGAGGATTTTACATTTCCATATGAAATGATATTCATGCTGTAGGAAAAAACGGATATAGAGGAAGTGGAGGTTGTCCTTATTTCAGTATATCCATCGTAATGAATCTGCCCGTCTGAATAGTCAAGGCAGGAGGGCATAAGAGGAGACTGATAGCCCGGGATGGAGCAGGTTGCCTTGTCAATGGGAGTAATACTGATATTGAAGATATTTTTATTTATACTGGTCAGCATATCCAGTACGGAATATATACTTTTGTAACTTTGGTAGGTTATATCATTGGTCAGGAAGGTGATACAGGAATCACTGTACCCGGCATACAGCATGATATTGGTAATATCATTATATTGAGACTGTATGCTGTTTTGCAGAGCTATGGTCATACTGATATTTTCGTCTCTCTTTTGAGAGATCAGCTCCTTGCTTATATAGTTATAGTAAAGTGTGACCAGAAGAGGAATCAAAGTTATATGGATAATGATCAGAATGATTATCTGGGTTTTTAAAGAAGACTTTTTTGTATTTTTCATGATGATCCTTACCTGTCGTCAGTCTGGAAGAATTAATAGCGGATATCTTTGCTATTAGTGCGAAACTGTGTCGGCGTTACCTGCATATATTTTTTAAACAGCTTTGAAAAATAAAAATAGTCACTTATTCCTACTGCCGTACATATGTATTGAACCTTATGATCTGTATGAATGAGCATGTCGCAGGCTTTTTCGATTCTGAGTCTGGTGATATGCTCCACAATCCCCCTTCCGGTTTCCTTTTTGAATAGAGAAGAAAGATAGTTAGGGGTTAAGCCAAAGGAGTTAGACAGCATTTCAATGGTAATCTCTTTTGTAAGATTATCCTCGATAAACGTAAGAATTCCCTGTATAGTCGGATTTAAAGAGGGAGCAGTGTGCTCTCCTGTGTCGGAGTTCGGTTCCTTATGGGGAAGGGTATTAAGCAGCAATCGTATACATTCGGTAAGCTCTATAAGATCAAAAGGCTTCAAAAGATATCGGAATACGCCATATTGCAATGCCTTCTGGGCATAAGCAAAATCAGGATAGCCGGATAAAATAATGAAAGGAAGATCAGGATATACTGTCTTTGCAGCCTGAATAAGCTCCAGACCGTTCATGCCCGGCATTCTTATATCGGTAACAACCACATCCGGCTTTTTTTTATGAATCAGAGACAGGGCCTGGACACCATTTTGCGCAGTATAAATGGTATTTACATTTATACTTTTCCAGTCTACTCCCATTTCAAGACCTCTTGAAATATATTTTTCATCATCTACTAAAAGCACTTTATACATAGGATACCTTCATGCCTTTCCTTGATCAATTTAGACGAGTTACGGTGTTTTGCGGGAATATGTTTAAATAACCCGGTAATTTTCCTGTTTTAAACATTATACACCATTAAATTTGAGATAAGCAATAATTTGATAGACGAATAGAGAAAAAGAATAATCCATATTTGTAAAATTCTACGAAAATAATCGGAGATTTTTCAATATGTATAAAAGATTTGACCATAATTTTAAGGAATAAAGCATTATATAATGATACCAGGGTCAAAAGGTCTGAACCCACATGAGCTTGCTCAAATGTGGGTGAATGTCCTTGAGACCCGCCAAAATATGAGCTTAAAAG
>SFDP01000077.1 GCA_004558185.1 Lachnospiraceae bacterium
AAGCCCATTATCGGGTCAAGGGTGAAACGCCTTGCCCAGTGATTTGATGCCTGCGTCAAGTCGTACTGGGTATTATCTGGCGAATTGTGTTACCCAAAATCATTTTCGTGAATGACCGCCACATGAAAAAAGCTTGTGAAACACAAGAGGCAGATAATGGAAAGACCACAGAGAAGGGCAGAATGGGAAAAACAAAAATGAAAAAATGCAGAATGGATGAAAGGGGGAACCAGAAGAATGAGAGCCACAAGGCATAATGGCAGATCGGGGAAACATGGTGTTTATAATCCGAAGCACAATGATAGAAAATCCGATATTGCCAACAGTGAGCATATTGATGCGGAGAGGGAAAAGCAGAATATCTATTGGGACTGTTACCGGGGATATGTCCAGAACCCTTCGGATAAGACGCTTAGGAATTGGAATCCGATCGAGCCGGAGGCAAGTTTTCATGATATTGAAAAGATGTATTATGAAGACCATTACAGCGGTTTTATAAAAGGGCAGAATGCCAGAAATGAGAAAAACCGCCACCCGGAAAGAAACCGGACTACGGAAGATCTGCTGAAAAATAAAATGACCTGTCCGGAAGAAACGATATTCCAGATCGGAAAGGAAGGGGAGCATATATCGGGAGAACAGCTTTTCCATATTGCGGATACTTTTATGAAAAGGTTCGAGGGGATGTTTGGAGACCATGTGCATATTTTGGATTTTGCACTCCACATGGATGAGACTACTCCACATATCCATGAACGTCATGTTTTTGACTGTGAGAATAAATATGGGGAACTGTGTCCGCAACAGGAAAAGGCATTGGAAGCACTTGGCATTCCTCTTCCTGATCCAGATAAGCCCAGAGGAAGAAACAACAACCGGAAGATGACTTTTGATCTGATCTGCAGGAATCTTCTGTTTGATGTTTGCAGGCAGTATGGGCTGGATATTGAGGAAGTGCCGGAATATGGCGGAAAGAAGTATCTGGAAAAGCAGGAGTTTATCATACAGGCACAAAAAGAAAAGATTGCCAGGCAGGAACAGATGATAAAGGAACAGGAAGAAAAAATCATGAATAATGAAACCCTGATCGATGAAGTGTCAGAGATCGCTTATGACAAGGCGGTGGAAGTCGTTACGGAAAAAGTAAGGGCACAGACACAGGAAGAGGATATCAGGCTTCTGGATCAGCTTTGCAATAACATTGTCCAGAATCCAAATAATTCCGATAAGGCAAAAACAATTACCAAAAATGTGATTAAGCTGGCGAAAGAGAAATTACGGAATGCAGCAAATGCAGTTATTGAAAAAGTGCAGAAAACTCTTCAGGAGCCAGAGGTCAGGAAAGCGAATACGGAACAGATCAAGAAGAAGGCAAGGACGAGTGTTCTTGAAAAACTGGCTGCCAATAAAAAGCGGGTCGCAGAAGAAAATGCAGCCAGAAAGAAAACAAAAACAAAATATTATGACATGGATTCTCTGTAAAGAGCATTTTGATTTATTCAGTTTTGGATAAAAGTCAGGATGCTCTTTTTTTGAACCCGGTCATATCTGAACGGGTTGGAAAGGAAGTGGATAGAAAGTGAATGTATTTGAAGTAGTAAAGCAGAATGTGACGGTCAGGCAGGCTGCGGAACTTTATGGATTTAAGCCCAACAGGAGCGGATTAATCCGGTGCATTTTTCATAATGACGGTACACCGAGCATGAAAGTTGACCGCAGATATTACTGTTTTGGATGCGGGTGTACCGGGGATGTGATCGATTTTACTGCCCAGCTCTTCGGACTAAAATCCAGAGAGGCTGCTTTGAAGCTGGCAGATGATTTTTGGATCTCCTATGGGAACAGGGCAAGGGATTCTCCCAAAAGTGGGAAAAAGTCTCTGGTGAAAGAAAAAGGGAAGGCTCCAGAAACAGACTGGAAAACAGAATGTGCCAGATTTACAAAAGCATATCTGGATTACCGCACCCTGCTTCTGGAATGGAAAGAATGTTATGCACCAAAAACACCAGAGGAAGAGTGGGATGGGCATTTTGGCACCGCACTGAGGGAGTTGAGTATCGTTGAATATTATCTGGATATTCTTCTGTTCGGTGATGAAGAGGATAAGAAAATGCTTGTCAAGGAAAAAGGAAAGGAGGTGGAAAAGATTGAGCGAGAATGTAAAGGAGCAGGACGCTTTGCAAATCATGGAGCAGATGGCGGATGTGGATGCCATAAGGGAGATCCGCTCCCATCTGGCTGTGACAAATCAGGGAACCGTCAAAGGAACAATGCAGAATTATATGATCGTGCTTCGGGAAGACCCGCTCCTGAAAGGGAGCCTGAGATTTAATCTCCTGAACCAGAGGATCGATATCGTCAGGAAACTCTGGTGGAATGATGGGATCACCTCTATGACAGATGCTGCCAGGGATTTCTTTTATCTGTATTTTGAACAGTTTTATAGTCTGGGTAATGAGAAAAACATGGATAAAGCCCTGAGGGCGGAAGCAAACAGCAAACAGTATCATCCGATCTGCGAATATCTGAACCGCTTAGAGTGGGATGGCACAGAACGTATCCGTTATGTATTGAAGAGGTATATGGGGGCAGATGATTCGGATATGGTCTATGAATGCCTGAAGCATTTTATGATGGAAGCACTGCTCCGTATTTTTAAGCCGGGATGTAAGGCAGATGAGATGCTCTGCCTTGTAGGAACACAGGGTGCAGGAAAATCTACATTTTTCCGGTTTCTGGCTATTAAGGATGAGTGGTTTTCAGATGACTTGAGGGATTTGGGAGATAAAAAGATTTATGAAAAGCTCCGGGGACACTGGATTATGGAAATGTCGGAGATGATTGCTGCGATCAGTGCTAAGAGCAATGAAGAGATCAAGTCCTTTTTGAGCCGGCAGAAAGATACATTTCGGAATTCCTATGGAAAATTTGAAGAGGACAGACCGAGACAATGTCTGTTTGCCGGGACAACCAATACAAAGCAGTTCCTGCCTTTTGACCGTACAGGAGCAAGACGTTTCCTTGCAATTGAGGTCGATTCCTCAAAGGCGGAAAAACATCTTCTTGATAATGAAGAAGAATCGAGGGCATACTTCGACCAGCTTTGGGCGGAAGCAATGGTCATCTTCAATTCCTGCAAGGACAAAAGCAGTCTTCTGAAACTTCCAAAAGAAATGGAGGAGCAGATCATTGAATACCGGAAACAGTTCATGCAGGAAGATACGATGGCAGGGCAGGTTCAGGGATGGCTGGATGGATATGCTGGGACTTATGTCTGCTCCAGACAGATCTGGAAAGAGGCATTTAACCATTATGATGGTGAACCGAGGAAATATGAGACAAATGAGATATGCCAGATCATGGACACACAGATCATTGGCTGGAAAAGAGGCGGTTATCATCGTTTCTCAAAAGAAGGATTTGGTACACAGCGGTGCTGGATCAGAGAGGGAAAGGGTGAAACAGAGACTGTCAACCAACTGGACAAAGATGGATTCATAAAACTTACGGAAGGTGAGCAGATGAAGATACCTTTTGATTAGCCTGACAGGGAGAGTATGGTCAAAACAGCTGAATTTCCATTTTTTTGACTGTTTGTTGACATTTTTGTTGACTGGGAAAAGCCTTTAAATATCAGCTTTTTCAGCATATTTCTTAACTGTCAACAAAGATATTTAAAAAAGAAAATATTATTTAGAGTAGGGATGACTTTGATAAAGATATTATTTTATTAAAAGTTTCAAGTGCCTTGTTGACATTGACGGGGGGACAGAATTTCAGATCGAGATA
>SFDP01000078.1 GCA_004558185.1 Lachnospiraceae bacterium
TAAGCCTATTATGCAAGAAAAAGCAACAAAAAGAAACCCCTATCCCCTCAAGATTGAGGGGCAGGGGAGTTGAATAGGCGGAGCCTATTTTTTATTGTTAAATGACTCTTTTATTTGTTCGTATTCTTCACAAAGAATTTATATCCCTGTCATTTATAAGATTAAAAAATTAGTTACGATTCAGAACCCCATTCGCAAAATCGCTGCTATGCAGCTTTCCTTTTGCTCATGTGGTTGCTTCGCCATATAAATTTACAATTCTGTTTAAATGCAAGCATTCACAGAATGTAAATTTGCATGGCTCTGAATAGTTATTAAAATTAATTTTTTGATACCAGGGTCAAAAGGTCTGAACCCACATGAGCTTGCTCAAATGTGGGTGAATGTCCTTGAGACCCGCCAAAATATGAGCTTAAAAGTAGGGCGTAAGCACCACGATATGCGAATATTTTGCAGGATTGTGGGAGTACGAAGTACGTAACAATCTGTAGGTATCATAGTAATAGCATCCTTTATCAGGTCATTAAAGTCACGATCTGCAATCTTATCTACATCATTTTATTTTACTATTGATTTCTTACAAAATTAATATTAATATATAATTATAATAATTATAAATAGATATTTATTACATTTATAAGGCAGGTAGCTTTAAATAGCCAAGTTTATATTCTAACCTATTCTTTACTACAATATAATAGAAAAAGGCGAAGAGATTATGGAAGTATCCTACGAAGAATTAAAAAGAAAGCTAATAGAGAAAAATATTAACCCATCGCTCCAGAGATTAAAGGTTTTAAAATATCTTATAGAACATAATTCTCATCCCACTGTAGATGAAATATATACTAACCTATTTCATGAGATACCTACTCTGTCAAAGACGACGGTATATAATACGCTGAAGGTTTTGGCAGAAGCGGGTCTGGTTAAGGTACTTACTATAGAGAATAACGAAACGAGATATGATAGTATCACAGAGAATCATGGTCATTTTAAATGTGATTCCTGTGGGAAAATATATAATTTCAGTATTAATGTGAATCTATTAGAAGCAGTAAATTTTGAAGATTTGACTCACTATAGGATAAGTGAAAGAAATGTATATTTTAAGGGAATTTGTCCAAATTGCCTTAAGAATATAAATATGACAAAGGAGGATTAAGAAATGGGAGAAATGAAATGTCCTGTAACCGGGCATAGCCGGAAAACTCTTTCCGGAGATGGAACAAAGAACAAAGATTGGTGGCCAAATCAATTAAATTTAGGTATTTTACGCCAGAATTCATCTTTAAGTGATCCAATGGGAAAAGGCTTTAACTATGCTGAAGAATTTAAAAAGCTGGATTTAGAAGCAGTCAAGAAGGATTTATATGCTTTGATGACGGATTCTCAGGATTGGTGGCCTGCAGATTATGGACACTATGGACCGCTTTTTATTCGTATGGCATGGCATAGCGCAGGTACATATCGTGTTGGCGATGGACGTGGTGGTGCATCAGACGGAACTCAGCGATTTGCACCTTTGAATAGCTGGCCCGATAATGCTAATCTGGATAAAGCACGCCGTTTGCTTTGGCCGATTAAGAAAAAATACGGAAAGCAAATTTCCTGGGCTGACTTAATGATTTTGGCAGGAAATTGTGCTCTGGAATCCATGGGCTGTAAGACTTTTGGCTTTGCAGGCGGTCGTGAAGATGTGTGGGAGCCGCAGGAAGATGTCTACTGGGGTTCAGAAACTACATGGTTAGGTGATGAGCGTTACACCGGGGAGAGGAAGTTGGATAACCCTCTGGCTGCAGTTCAGATGGGATTAATTTATGTGAATCCGGAAGGACCGAATGGAATGCCGGATGCGGTTGCTTCCGGTCAGGATATTCGGGTGACCTTCGGCCGTATGGCAATGAATGATGAAGAAACCGTTGCTTTAATTGCAGGTGGTCATACCTTTGGTAAGACCCATGGAGCAGGACCTGCAACCAATGTAGGGCCGGAACCGGAAGCTGCATCTATAGAAGATATGGGATTGGGCTGGAAAAATACATATGGAAGTGGAAAAGCCGGAGATACGATAACCAGTGGAATTGAAGGAGCCTGGAAGCCTAATCCAACGACATGGGATATGGGATATTTGGAAACCCTGTTCAAATATGATTGGAATCTGGTAAAAAGTCCTGCAGGGGCTTACCAGTGGGTTCCTACTGATCCGGATGCAGCAAATGCAGTAGAAGATGCACATGATCCTTCCAAGCGGCACGCACCTATTATGACAACAGCTGATTTGGCTCTGAGGATGGATCCTATTTATGGCCCAATTGCCAAGAGATACCTGAATAATCCTGAGGAATTCCAAGATGCTTTTGCCCGTGCATGGTTTAAGCTGACCCATCGTGATTTAGGACCGCGCTCATGTTATCTGGGATCCGAGGTTCCTGAAGAAGAATTGATTTGGCAGGATCCGGTACCGGCAGTGGATCATGAGTTAATTGATGAGAAAGACATAGAAGACTTAAAAGCTAAGCTCATTTTATCCGGTTTATCTATATCCTGTCTTGTATCTACAGCATGGGCATCAGCTTCTACCTTTAGAGGCTCAGATAAACGTGGCGGTGCAAACGGAGCACGTATCCGTCTCGCTCCTCAGAAGGACTGGGAGGTCAATCAACCGGCACAGCTTAGCAAGGCACTGGAGGTACTGGAAAAAATTCAAAATGAATTTAATGCCGGACAACAGGGAAATAAGAAGGTTTCTATGGCCGACCTAATTGTATTAGGCGGTTGTGCAGCAATTGAAGAAGCAGCAAAAAAAGCAGGATATACTATTAAAGTTCCTTTTATTCCAGGAAGAACGGATGCAGCTCAGGAGCAAACAGATGTGCGCTCATTTGCTGCACTTGAGCCAAAGGCAGATGGATTCCGTAACTATTGTAAGGAAAAGTACCCGGTTTCTGAAGAAGAGCTTCTGGTGGATAAAGCTCAGCTCTTAACCCTTACAGCTCCTGAAATGACAGTATTGATTGGTGGTATGCGTGTATTAAATGCCAATTATGGAGGAGCTAAAGACGGAGTCTTCACTGACAGACCGGAAACCTTGACAAACGATTTCTTTGTGAATCTGTTGGATATGGGAACGGTTTGGAAACCTGTTTCAGAAGCAGGAGATGCTTTTGAAGGACGTGACAGAGCCACTGGCGAGTTAAAGTGGACAGCAAAACGTACTGACCTTATTTTTGGTTCAAATTCTGAACTTAGAGCCATTGCAGAAGTATATGCAAGTGACGATGCAAAGGAAAAATTTGTTCAGGACTTTATAGCAGCATGGAATAAGGTAATGAATGCAGACCGTTTTGATGTGAAAGAAAAGTGTTAATATTACTGATAATGAATCAAGGACTATGGTAGCATAGTCCTTGAAATAATTTACGAAAAATCTCCTGGTACAATATAGATGATGTTAGGGTCAAAAGCCTCTAACTATGATACCTACGGATTGTTAGGTACTTCGTACTCCCACAATCCTGCAAAATATTCGCATATCGTGGTGCTTATGCCCCACTTTTAAGCTCATATTTTGGCGGGTCTCAAGGACATTCACC
>SFDP01000001.1 GCA_004558185.1 Lachnospiraceae bacterium
GATATAATGTGCTTTTGCCTCATTGACCGCAGACTGTGACAGGTGTTTCCGTCTGAAATAATCTGCGGAAATCGCCCGAGATAATCTGCGGTTTGACACCTTTGCAGATTCTTCTGCCAGGCTTTTAACCTGCTCTGCTACTACGGCAAAGCCCTTTCCTGCCTCTCCGGCTCTCGCTGCCTCGATCGCAGCATTCAGTGAAAGCAGATTCGTCTGGCTGGCAATATCTTCTATCGTAGCAATAATCGTTCCAATCTGCTCGGAGCATTTGGCAATTTCTGCAATGGCATTCTTCAGCTCCTGCATCTTCTCATTGCCCTGTGTCAGGCTTTCACCGGCCTTTGTAGAGGTTTCTACCGTAATTCTGGCTTCTTCCACCTGCTCCTCCATGGACTTGGTCATCTGACGGATCAATTCCATGATCTCCGACACCTGACTGGACTGATGTGTGCTTCCTTCTGCCAGCTCCATAGCCGCCTTTGCCAACTGATCCGAACCGCTGTCTATTTCCTGAACGCTGTTACGCAAGGATAAGAGAATCTCTCTGGTTTCAGACAGGATCGTTTCCATAGAAACTCTAATCTGTTGAAAGTCACCCAGATACTCCTTGGTCACTCCTACCATATAATTGCCTTCGCCCATCTGCGACAATACATAGGAGATATCATTGATCATATCCGCAAAGTATTGCTTCATAAAGGTCAGTGAGCGTACCATTTCTCCCACTTCACCTTCTTTATCCCGAAAGTCCTCCAAATCTATGTTCAGATTACCCTTTGCAAATTCATGCAATATCTCTTCCGTTTTGACGATGGGCGCCAGCAATTCCTCTTTGGCAAATTTGATGGTTTTCATGACCAGACGGGTCAAAAATCCAAAAGACAGGATAAAGATAAAACACATCGCATACTGAATACCCTCCATGATATCCGTCTTTTTCTGCAGACGTTTTTGTACTGTAGAGATCAGCAGTTCCGTTTGGTCATTAATTTCCCGTATGGTACTCTGGTACTCTTCACCAAAGACCTCCTCAATGGCAGCTTCTGAGTTTCCTGCCGAAACGGCATCCATAGCAGCCGTTTCCAGAGGAACCAGGCCATTGGACATTCCTGCGATACTGTTCATCATCGCCCATTCATCTTCAGAAACATCGTTTTTCTCCAGACCTGCCCAGGCAATGTCCCGATTCATATCTACTTCCAGTTCTCTCATATAATCATCGTAAAAGGATTTCTCCCCTGTTACTGCATAGGACTGAACCGCCGCAGTCAACGCCTTGGAGCCAATACGATACTGGTTCAGAAACGTGGTTGTTTCTGTTTCTTCATTCAGCATTTGGGTATTATAAATACTGATTGCTATAAATGCAATCAAAGAAACAGCAGCCAGCACCAGCAATACATAAACCTGTTTAATATCCCGGTTAAGCTGTTCAGACTGGCTGCTCCCCTTGCTGTCGTAAGCACCGTTTTTCTTTCCGATATTCCCCTCTTTCATTTGTACCCCTCTCCTTTCATCTGCCGTTATATAAACTGTCAGCCACTTTTAGTATAATATAAATTGGCAGAAAAAACAACCTTCTTATCGATGTACAGTATTCCTCAGACATGGAAAAAGACAGTTATAAAGATTAAATTTACAGCTATCTAAAGTCTAAGCGGGGAAGCCTTCGCCTCCCCGCTTTTTATGTAACCTATTCAGAACAAAACCGCTGCTGTTCAGCTTTTCTTTTGCTATTCCAACGGATACTTTGCTGTCAATTCAGCTACGATCGCCTTTGCAGCCGGAATTCCCGCTTCCTTCTCCTTAATCACCAGAGAGATCGCTTCAGCTATTCGATCCATATCCCCGGTATTCATCCCCCTTGAGGTAACGGCCGGAGTACCCAGACGAATTCCACTGGTCACAAAGGCAGATTTGGGATCATTGGGAATGGTATTCTTATTGGCCGTAATGTGCGCCATATCCAGCCATTTCTCCACTTCCTTTCCAGCCAAATCAAAGGGAGTCAGATCCACCAGCATCAAGTGATTGTCTGTCCCCTTGGAAACAATACAGATCCCTCTGTCCATAAGTCCTTTACACAGAGCCTGGGCATTGTTGATGATTCCCTGCTGATAAGCCTTGAACTCTTCACTCAGAGCTTCCTTAAAGCAGACTGCCTTTGCAGCGATCACGTGCATTAAAGGCCCGCCCTGGGTTCCGGGAAAGATCGCCTTATTGAAGTTATACTTCTCATTGGCTTCTTTTGAGGAAAGAATCATTCCTCCTCTGGGACCTCTTAAGGTTTTGTGAGTGGTTGTGGTAACCACATCTGCATAAGGAACAGGACTGGGATGCAGACCTGCTGCCACCAACCCCGCAATATGAGCCATATCCACCATCAATACGGCCCCCACCGCATCTGCCACCTCTCTGAACTTCTTAAAATCTATGGTTCTGGCATAAGCAGAGGCTCCGGCAATGATCATCTTAGGCTTTGCCTCGAGAGCAATCCTTTTTAACTCATCATAGTCAATGAAGCCTTCCTCATTTACTCCATAGGGAACGATCTTGAAATATTTGCCGGAAAGATTCACCGGACTTCCATGAGTCAGGTGTCCGCCATGATCCAGATTCATTCCCATGACGGTATCTCCCGGCTCTAAAATAGCAAACTGCACCGCCATATTGGCCTGGGCGCCGGAATGGGGCTGAACATTGGCGTACTCACAGCCAAACAGCTTCTTGGCCCGTTCGATGGCCAGATTTTCCACTACATCTACACATTCACAGCCGCCATAATAACGCTTTCCCGGATATCCTTCTGCATATTTATTGGTCAGGGGACTTCCCATAGCTGCCATAACGGCCTTGCTTACCCAGTTTTCAGAAGCAATCAGCTCAATATGGTCATTCTGCCGCTTTCCCTCATCCACGATGGCCTGGGCAATTTCCGGATCCACCTGCCTGATTTCATCAAAAGAATACATTTTCTCATCCACCTTTCTTTTTTCAATGATTATAGCATATCATGATACCAGGGTCAAAAGGTCTGAACCCACATGAGCTTGCTCAAATGTGGGTGAATGTCCTTGAGACCCGCCAAAATATGAGCTTAAAAGTGGACATCATATCATTTTTCTCTCTAACAAACAATATCCATCGCAAAGACCCAAATAGCGCAAACAAATTTCCGGGGCTCAAAAGGCTTATACCCCCGGAAACGTAATCTGAATACGGGTCCCTCTGCCCACCTGTGACCAGAGCTCTATCCGGGCATCGAACTGAGCCACAATATGCTTGACGATAGCCAGTCCCAGACCCGTTCCACCGGTAGATTTTGAACGGCTTTTATCTACCCGATAGAACCGTTCAAATACCCTTTCCTGATGCTCAATCGGAATCCCGATTCCGGTATCCTGTACGGACAGAATCACCCTCTTGGGCTCTTTTTTCACACTGACCAGAACGCTTCCGCCCTCATTGTTATAGCGAATTGCGTTGTCACAGAGATTGTACAAAAGCTCCTCCAGCATATCTTTTTCTGCCAACACCAGGGCCGACTCTCCCTGAAAATGTATGCTGACCCCATGCTTCTTGGCATTCATCTGTAAATTCTCCACGCATCCTTTAGCCACAGGACTCAGATCGATAGGCTCAAAGTGATGAACCGCCTCTGTGGAATCCAGCTCCGACAAACGGATAATATCATTTATCAAAGTAAGCAGACGGGCAGCATTCCGGTGAATCTCATGAGAAAAGCGTAGCACATCCTTTTCCTGTGCCATTCCATTTTCAATAAGCTGGGCATATCCGGAAATCGCCGTCAGCGGCGTTTTTAGCTCATGGGACACATTCGCCGTAAAATCCTGGCGAATTCTGGCACTTTTCAGAATATCCTCATGCTGCTTGTAAATGGTGTTCATAAAGGGGCGCAGCTCCTCATAGGTTTCAATTTCCCCAAAGCTGTCCAGATTTTTAGCCAGTCCCTCTATAGGCCTTACCAGCTTTCTGGTAAGAAAATGGGCAAAAATCATACACAGCAGAAATAAAATCAGTGCCAGAAAAACGATCACCGGAACAGCATTATAAAAAATTCCCAAAAGATTGCTGGTTTCCCGTGACACCCTGAGTACATAGTCCTTCTGCAGTTTCAGGGCATAATAAAAGGCGTCCTTCCCCAGGGTGCTGGAACGGCGGCTGGCAAAGCCTTCACCGGTTTTGGCAGCCTCCTGTACTTCTTCCCTTTCCCCATGATTTTCCAGCCCTGCTATGGAAACATTGCTGTCATACTCTACCTCTCCCCGAGCGTTAATTAGGGTTACCCGGAGCTTGTCCGGCACAAGTCCTGCCAGACCTTCCTCATCCATATCCTGATTGAGCATACTGCGAAAAAGCTGTGCTGTGGTTTTCAAGTCGTCTAAGATCTGCGCTCTGAACAGATCATAAAAAATAGCACTGACAGAAACCAGGGTCAGCAGGATGGCTAAAGTTGCAATTCCTATCAGTTGTGCATTAATCTTCCTTTTCATTATTCAATCATATAACCCACATTTCGAATGGTCCTGATCATCGTTCCCTGTTCTCCCAGCTTTTGCCTGAGGGTTTTGATATGCATATCCAGAGTACGGGACTCTCCTTCAAAGTCGGTTCCCCATACCCTCTCCATAATCATTTCCCGGGAAGTAACGATGCCCGCATTCTGCAAAAGAAGCTGCAGCAGTTTAAATTCCTTGAAGGTCAGCTCAATTTGCCTGCCCTCCACGAAAACTGCGTGCTTTTCATTATCCAGAGAAATTCCCTTCAGTGAATAGACCTTCTCCTCTGCCTTCCCTCCGCAGCGCCTCAGAAGAGCCTTTACCCGGGATACCAGCTCCATTACCCCAAAGGGCTTTGTAAGATAGTCGTCTGCTCCCTGATCCAGTCCCTTTACCTTATCCAGCTCCGTAGTTTTGGCCGTTACCATAATTATCGGGAGCTTACGGCTTTCCGGGTTGCTGCGAATGGCTTTAACAATACTTAGCCCATCCTCATCCGGGAGCATTACATCCAGCACAACCAGATCAGGCAGCTTCTCCCTCATGGCTGCATAGAAGTCCTTTGCACATTCAAAATCCTGAATATGATAGCCGCTGTTTTTTAAAGCAAAAGCCTCAATTTCCCTGATATTCAGATCATCCTCTACAATATAAATCAGTGCCATGGCTTTCCCTCGTTAATCACTAAGAAACTGAATTTAGGGGAGAACATATTTTTTCTTCAATTCCTTATACTTCTTCCTGAACTCCTCATTATCCTTACTCTTGACCTCCTCCAGATAGCCATGAGTTTCGTAATTATCCTCTGCTACTTCCTTCACGCATACCGCAATATTGGAGCAATGATCGGTAACCCGCTCATAGCTGGTAATAATGTCGGAATGAACAAAGCCCATTTCAATGGTGCATTTTCCCTTCTGCAGACGTTTTACATGGCGCTGCTTCAGCTCTCCCTTCAGGTAATCCACCACCTCTTCCATAGGTTCAACCAGAATTGCATTGCCATAATCCTCTTCCTTAAATACTCTGAAGGCGACCTCTACCGTATCCTTAATGGCCTCAGTGTAGACCTCCAGCTCTTCCTCTGCTTTTTTGGAAAACTTCAGGCCCTTTTTATTCATCTCCTCTGCTGCTTTTTTTACAGATACCGCATGGTCGGATATCCGTTCAAAGTCACTGAGACAGTGCAGAATAATGGACAGGGTATGGTTGTCCCGTTCCGACATCTGTTTTTGCCCCAGCTTAACCAGGTAGGTTCCCAACTGATCTTCATAGCGATCTATTTCATTTTCCAGAAAAACCACCCGTTCTGCCTTTTTCTCATCATATTTATCCACCAGCTCGATAGCCTTGAACAAGGCTTCCTTCGTCAGATCAGCCATATTCTGGGCAACCTGACGGCATTGCTGTACGGCAAAGCCAGGAGTCTCAAGAAATCTTGCATCCAGCAGCTTAAAGTCCTTATCCCCGGGAGAAAGCACCTCTTCCTCCTTAATATCATCCGGAATCGTAAGACAGGCCAGTCTTTCCAGTCCTTTGGAGAAGGGCAGAAGCATCAGTGTGGAGCAAATATTAAATATACTGTGTATTACTGCAATTCCTGCTGCCGTGGCGCTTTCATTCAGAAAGGAAAAACGAACGAAGCTGTTCACGGTGTAGAATACAACCATAAAAACAATCGTTCCAATAATATTAAAGTAAAGATGTACCAGAGCAGCTCGCTTCGCATTTTTGCTGGCTCCAATACCGGACAGCATGGCAGTCACACAGGTACCGATATTTTGCCCCATAATGATCGGTATTGCCGTTCCAAAGGTGACGGAGCCGGTAATACAAAGTGCCTGCAGAATACCTACCGAAGCAGAGGAGCTCTGTATAACTGCAGTCAAAAGCAGTCCCGCCAGCATACCCAGGATAGGCTGACTGAAGGCGGTAAGAATACTGGTAAATTCCGGTACGTCTGCCAGAGGTTTAACTGCCTCGCTCATGGTATCCATACCAAACATCAGGATCGCAAAGCCCACCAGAATCATCCCTATATTTTTTCTGGACTCTTTTTTGGAGAACAGCAAAAAGCCCACACCCACAATCGCCAGAACAGGCGAAAAGGATGTTGGCTTCAATAGCTGAATAAAAAAATTGTTGCTTTCAATGCCGCTTAGGCTGAGAATCCAGGATGTGATGGTAGTACCCACATTGGCACCCATGATAATGCCGATGGTCTGGGACAGCTTCATCACCCCGGAGTTTACAAAGCCCACCACCATGACCGTAGTGGCAGAGGACGACTGGATTACTGCGGTAACCGCTGCTCCCAGCAGCACTGCCTTAATGGGATTAGAGGTAAGCCGCTCCAGAATCTTCTCCAGGCGGCCGCCGCTGGCCTTGGATAAGCCATCTCCCATCAGGTTCATCCCATACAGAAACAAAGCAAGTCCACCTATCATCGTCAGTACGCCGAATAAGTCCATAAAAACCTCCTGTTCGCATTGTCACGAACTTAATTGTAATAATAAAAAAACCCGATTTTCATCGATTCTATATTAAACGATGGATGTAAAAAATAAAAGGTGGAAATGTAAATTCTGTGTAAAATTTCTAGGAAATCTCTCCTGTTTCTCTAAAAATCTGCCATTCTGCCACGTTTACCGCATGGTCTCCGATCTTCTCCAGATATTTGGCAAGCATCATCATGTCAATATACTCATCCGCATTGGAGTGTTCATCCTTTAAGGCTTCAATAATATCATTCTTCACCTTATTGAATAAGGTATCAATTACATCATCCCCTGCAATGACCCGGCGTGAGGCTTTTAAATCATTGCTGACGAAGGCCTCCACCGCATTGGCGAAAAGCTCCTTTGTAGCCGTCACCATTCCCTCCAGATGGCTGGAATAAATCGATAATGGCTGCATATTGATCCTTAACAAAAGCTCTGCCATATCGCTGACATTGTCTCCTACCCGTTCAATATCCGATACCATCTTCAGTACAGAGGAAATCGTTCGCAGATCCCTTGCAATAGGCTGCTGCTTGGTAATCAGCTTGAGACACTGCCTCTCAATCTCTCGATTCAGGTCATTAATATTACGGTCATTTTTCTGAATTTCTTCTATCTCTTCCCGTTCTTTTTTCGCTAATGCACGAAAAAGATTTTCATAAGCTTCCTCCACCATATAGCTCATCCCGGCAATTTTTCCCTGCAGCTCGGCAAGTTCCAGTTCAAACACATTTCTCGGTGACATTGTTCCTCCTTTCAGGTTCTGTAGCTATTCAGAACCCCATTCGCAAAACCGCTGCTACGCAGCTTTTCTTATCCAAATCTTCCTGTAATATAGTCCTCCGTCTGCTTTTTCACCGGTTGGGAGAAAAGAGTTTCCGTGGAGCCAAACTCAATAATCTCTCCGTTCAGAAAAAAAGCGGTATCATCAGAGATCCTGGCTGCCTGCTGCATATTGTGGGTGACAATAACCACCGTATATTTTTGCTTCAGCCCCTCCATCAGTTCCTCAATTTTTAAGGTTGAAATGGGATCCAGGGCAGAGGTAGGCTCGTCCATCAGCAGCACCTGCGGCTCTACCGCCAGCGCTCTGGCAATGCAAAGCCTCTGCTGCTGTCCGCCGGACAGCCCCAAGGCATTCTTTTTCAGCCTGTCCTTCACTTCCTCGAAAATAGCCGCATCTCTGAGACTCTTTTCCACCAGCTCATCCAGTTTTTTTCTGTCCTTCACCCCATGCAGCCTTGGTCCATAAGCCACATTATCATAGATACTCATGGGAAAGGGGTTGGGCTGCTGAAAAACCATTCCTATCTTCTTGCGTAAGACACAGGTGTCTACACCGGGAGCATAAATATCTTCTCCATCAATATAAATTTTTCCTTCCAGACGAACGGTATCTACCAGATCATTCATCCGGTTCAGGCATTTCAAAAAGGTGGATTTTCCACAGCCGGAAGGCCCAATTAAAGCTGTTACGCCATTCTTTTGTATATGTATATTAATATCCTTCAGCACATGGTGATTTCCAAAGTGAAGCTGGAGGTGCTCTACTTTAATTTTTGTCATATTTACTCCATTTTCCAATCACAACTCTGGTTAGCAGATTAATAAAAAAGACGATCGCCAGAAGTACCAGTGCAATCCCAAAGGCCGCCTCATAATTGGCCTTTGCCATATTCAAATACAGTTCTATGGTCAGTGTACCACCGGATTCAAAAATTTTACTGAAATACCCCTTAACGCTGTTTGGCAACATGTAGCCGCTTCCTGCGGTAAACAAAAGAGCGGCCGATTCTCCTACGATCCGTCCCACCGATAAAATTAATCCGGTAATGATCCCAGGCATGGCAGAGGGCAGCAAAATGGTACGAATCATATACCATTTGGTGGCTCCCATTCCTGCCGCCCCCTGACGATAGCTTTCCGGCACTGCCCTGAGAGCCTCTCTGGTATTTCCGATGATCAGCGGAAGAATCATCAGCGTCAGTGTCAGGCAGCCGGTCAGTATGGAATACCCTAAATCCAATACCCCGCCAAAGAATAACATCCCGAAAAGGCCGAATAGTATAGAGGGAATCCCTGCCAGTGTCTGCGTGGTGAATTCCACCAGCCTTACAAATCTTCCCGGCTTTGCATACTCATTCAAATAGATTGCGGAGCCGATCCCCAGGGGCGAAGCAAAAAGAAGAGTAAGAAAAATAATATAAATGGTGTTCAAAATATTTCCTGCAATTCCATTCGTTCCCCTCAGTGTACTTTTTACCTGGGTCAAAAAACCAATGCTTATGCTGCCGATCCCTTTGGTAAATACATAAAGCAGAATCACTGCCAGAAGTCCTACCGCCAAAGCCGCAGACAGATAAATCAGAGCATAAAGGAAGCTGTCCTTTCTTTTTCTTTTCCTCTCTCTCATTCCATTCCCCTCCTTTTTACCACTCTTTCCAAAAAGAGATTGATCAGCATGATAAACACGAAGAGAATCAGCCCGATGGTAAACAGCACTTTACGATGCAGGTCACTGGCATAGCCCATTTCACTGACGATTGCTGTCGTTAAGAACCTGACCGAATTAAAGGGCAGGGGAAGGTTAACACTGCTGCCCGATACCAGGGTGATAGCCATGGCCTCCCCCAGGGCTCTTCCGATCCCCAAAACTACTCCTGCGATAATTCCGGATTTGGCTGCCGGAACCACTACATAAAAAATGGTTTCCATGTGGGAAGCACCCAGAGCCATAGAGGCACTTTTCAGCTTTGGATCCACTGCCCTGATGGCAGTTTCACTCATGTTGATCACTGTAGGCAGGATCATAATTGCCAGAACCAATACGGCAGAAAGCAGATTCGCCCCTCCGGTAAACTGATGAGTAGCAGAGTCCTTAAATACAGCCAGCTCCAGCTTGTACATCAAAGGATTGAGAATCATTACCCCCAGCAGGCCATAGATGACCGAAGGAATTCCGGCCAAAAGCTCTATTGCCGGTTTTACCATAGCCGAAACCTTCCTGTTAGCTGCCTCTGCCATAAAAATCCCGGTCAGTACCCCTATAGGAACTCCCAGAATAACGGCCATAATCGTACCCACCAGGGAAGTAAGGATCACATAGAATATTCCAAACTCAGGCTGAGCCGCCGTAGGCTTCCACTGGGTGCCAAAAAGAATTTCCTTAATGCCTGCCTCAAATAACGCCGGAGTACCATTACCAACCAAATAGACGGTTATGGCTACTACGGCCAGGATGGTGCAGGAAGCGCAGAGGGTAAACAGAAGCTGCGCCACAGATTCTCCTGCTCCTTTTTTCTCCTTAGTAAGACTGCTCTTTGTCCCTTTAGAACCTCTTTTCACACTTGCCTCCCTGTTAATCTACCGTGATTAAGCCTACGGCCTTTACCACTTCCTGCCCTCTTTCAGAGGAAAGCCAGCTAAAGAAGGCCTGTACAGCCTCTGACTGCTCCTCGATCGCCCCGGCAGTTGCCATAACGAAGGGACGGCTCAGGAAATAAGCGCCTGCCTTAATATTTTCTTCTGTAGGCTCTACGCCTTCAAGGGACAGGGCTTTAACACTGTCATTAATCACATCCAGGGATACATATCCGACAGCTCCCGGGGTAGAGGCCACTTTAGCCATCACTGCTCCGGTCGAATCCAGCTCATTGGCATATTTACACCCGTCTTCTATTTCAAGAAGCTCTTCAAAGGCTCCTCTTGTTCCACTTCCTGCCTCCCGGCCTACCACGATAATGACACTGTCCTCACCGCCTACTTCACTCCAGTTTTTAACTTTTCCGGTATAAATATCGATCAACTGCTGTCTGGTCAGTCCTGTCACAGTATTTGCCGAATCCACCACAACAGCGATTCCATCAATGGCTACGATATTCTCTACGGCACCTGCCTCCTTTTCACTGTCCTTTAAATTCCGGGAGGAGTTGCCAATATCCACGGTATTGGCCAATACCGCTTCTATTCCTGCGGAGGAGCCGGTAAATTCTGCGGTCACCATCACTGATGGATATTCCTCCATAAAGCTCTCTGCTGCCGCATTTGCCAGCTTTTCCATAGAAGTGGAGCCTGCCATGGTGATGGTTCCTTCCAGCTTCATGGACTCGGATCTATCTGTTCTGCTTTCCTCTGCCTGATCTGCCCTGCTTACATCTGCAGCCTGTCCGCTTGCCGCCTGATTACCGCCACAGCCCATTAATGCTCCCGCAGTCAAAGCTGCTGCCGCCAAAATTCCAATGATTCCGTTTAGTTTTTTTCTCATCTTTTCCTCTCTTTCTGCTGCTAAAGCAGCACAGGTAAAAGCCTCCTGTACTATCATATGCTTACGGTAAGTAAGATAGCACAGGAGGCTTTTTGTCGAAATCAGATAAACGTAATTCTTTGGTAAATTTTGGAGAAAATTAATTTTACAAATGTAAAATCAGTTAAACTTGAAAAATCTCTGGCAGATTTTGTAGCCCTCTACAGAAATCCTGCGGCCTCCCTTTCCCGGAAGATTCATGGAATTTCCCAAAAGACCATAGCGAAGACGGAAAAAGATTCTCCCATCCTTTTTCTTCAAATAATCCCAGAGCTCTCTTTTTTTCTCAAGGCTTTCCTCCGTATTGGCACGGATCAGGATGATGGAAGAAATCGTGGTGATGATATCCAGATAATTGAGCATATAGTGCTTACATTTGCGATTGGGATAAATCAGGGGTTTATGCTCACACATATACTCCATCATCAGCTTATTTACCCGGATCTGCTGGTCTACCCGGCCGATCATCACCTTTTCGTTCACCGACTGATCCTCCCGGCCAATATAATAGCGATAGAAATTCACATCCATATAATACATCTGCTTTACATAAGGAAGAGGCTCAAACACGAACAGATTATCTACATAAAAGGTGTGCTCCGGAAGTCTCAGCCCACATTCCCTCAAAAGAGCAGTGCGATAAATCACCGAATGCATCAGAATATACTGACCGGTTCTGAAATGCCCCACATCCTTCCATTCAAAAACCTTCCCTTCCGGCAGAGCGTGCTTATAGCGCATCACCTTACCCTGTTTTGCTCCTTCCTTTTCATAGACGAAGTTACTGATCATCATATCAATCATATAGCCGGAATGAATCAGCTCTCCCAGCTTTTTCAGGATAGCATCGTAAGCCTCTTCCTTCACCCAGTCATCACTGTCCACCACCTTGAAGAAAAGACCCGTAGCATTTTCCAAACCGGTGTTCACTGCCGAGCCGTGTCCGCCGTTTGACTTATGTACTGCCCGAACGATTGAAGGATATTTTTGTTCAAACTCATCTGCAATCCGGGCCGTATCATCTGTAGAGCCATCATTGACGATGATGATCTCCACCTCCTCTCCTCCCTTTAGAAGAGACTCAATACATTTACGCATATAATTTTGGGAATTATAGCAGGGAACTGCTATTGATAGTATTTTCATGCTTTACCTCCTCCTATGGCAGCCGTTTCCCCTGGCGGATATTTAAGTAAGCCGCATAGGGGGCAAAGGCGGAAGGCAGAGGATACCTGTCCTCGGCTTCATCCGCTCTGGCAAAAATCCATTGTTCCTCTTTCAGCCGTTCGCTTTTGGGCGCCAGTTCATCTACCTGGACAATGAATCCGGTCATATCCCATTCTCTGTGACTGAATATATGCCTTGCCGGAGGCAGCTTCTGAATCCGCAGGGGAATCAGTCCCATAGCCTCCAGATAGGCCAATACCCGCTTTCTGCTTTGGTGTCCCTCCAGGCTGGGAAATTCGTACATTCCTGCCAGCAATCCCTTTGAGGGTCGTTTACGCAGGGCCGATTTCTGTTGATCCTGAACGATCAGAATCGTCTTTTGTTCAATCGTTCTGGCTGCCCTGGCGCTCTTTTTGGGAAATTCCTCCTCCCGCCCTTTTTGATGAGCCAGGCAAAAGTCTTCCCATGGACATTCCCTGCAGTGGGGTGCGCCTTTGGGCAGACAGACGGTAGCGCCCAGCTCCATCAACGCCTGATTAAAATCACCGGGTCTGTCACCAGGCATGGCTTCCTTTAGCTTCAGCTCTGTTTTTCGCCTGGTTTCCGGCTTCCCGATATCTTCCTCATTCATGGTCAGGCGGCTTAATACCCGCAGAACATTTCCGTCCACTGCCGGTACCTTTATTCCAAAGGCAATGGAGGCAATGGCTCCTGCCGTATAGCTGCCAATTCCCGGGAGGGCAAGCAGTTGCTCATAGTCGGGGGGCATTTCTCCGCCGTATTTTTCCATGATAGTCCTTGCTGCCTTCTTCAAATTTCTGGCCCGGTTATAGTAGCCCAGTCCCTCCCACAGCTTAAGCAGAGCCTCCTCCTCAACCCGGCTTAAAGCCTCAATATCCGGCAGTGCCTCAATGAAACGTTGAAAATAGGGCTTTACCGCCTCCACTCTGGTCTGCTGCAGCATAATCTCCGACAACCATACCTTGTATGGCAGGGGATCATTCCGCCAAGGCAGGCTTCGGTGTCCTGCATCGTACCAGTTCAGCAGCGGCTTTGCTATTTTCCGATATTGCTCATCATAGTGCAAATATACCGGTACAGGCTGATTGACCCACATTTCCCCGGGTGTCACTCGGGTATCTCTGGCAATCACCTGTACGCCTGCTGCTCTGGCCCTTCTCAGGCTTTCTCCAAAGGCCGGATGGGTAAGGTCGTTGGGAATCAGGCAGTCTACCCCCTCCATCTGGATAATAAAAAGGATATAGCACTCATATCCTGCTTTCTTTGCCTTTATCAGCTCTTCCACATGCTTTACGGCCCGTTCAGAAGGGGCATCCGGAAAGGCGGCTACATTATCCTTTTCCAGTGTAACCCCCTTGACCTCGATCAGTGCCTTCCCGGAGGCTTTCGTGACCAGAAAATCAAAGCGAGAATCCCCATAGGTATATTCCGGTCTTACCTCCAGTACATCTTCAAAAAGTCCACCCGCAAGAAGCCATTCCTTTACCGCCGCATTAGGTGCCTGGGAATCCATATTGATTATTCTTTCCCCTTTTTTTACGGCAACCAGATCATATCTGGTCTTTCTTTCCTTTCCCTCTTCATCGGAAAGAAAAACGATTGCTCCCGGCCTCAGCAGCTCCTGGCAGCGGCCGGTATTTTTTACATGGACAGTTTCCTCCTCTTCTTCCACCATAACCCTTGCAATAAAGCGGTTGGGCCGGGATAAAAAGGTGGCCTCCACGATTTTTTCGTAATTCATCTTTCCTCTCATTCCCTATGATAATCTGTTGCATTCATACTTTTCCAGAGTCAGAATACTGTTCTCCAGATCCTGATAGCGCTTTTCTATCGTTCCCTCCGGAATATCCAGATCCAATACGATTGCCATGGTATTGATCATTTCCTGTGTAATTCTATGCTCCAGTCCCCGAAGAGCATTCAATCTTTCCCGATAGCTGTCGGCATCCAGAAAGGCCTCCAGAAGGGGATCCAGTACAGGCTCCTCCTTATTCACCTGCGAGGCCGAAGGAACAGCCTGAGAGTCTTCCCCGATCTCCACCTCCTCCATCGGGAGAATCTCCCTGTCCTGCCAGTCCAGATTAATCAGTTGTTCGGCAGGCTCAAACCGATACTTCTGCTGTGCCCCGGGATATCTCTTTTTATCCAACTGCTCCGTAAACTGTGCTAAGGAACGCACATATATGGAATAATCTCCGTAAAGAGCCTGGTAGACCACTACCTCCTCTTCGGTTTCCGAGTCCCTTGCCAGAGTAACGATCTTGTACAGATTTCCTTTAAAATGCCGATAAATTTCATTGGCCTGAGGTTTCCTTACTTCCTGATTTTCTTTCATTACTACCTCCATCCTAATCCCCATTCCGAAGCGTCACAAATCCCGGAGTGAAAAATACTATATTTACGCTAATCCATTACAGAATATAGATTTTTATCTGCGATGCTGAGTCCGTTTATCCAAGCAGCATTCCTGTCAGACTGACCAAAAAAGCACATATCCATGCTATCGTGCACTGTATAATGACTATTCCCAATGCCCATTTTCCTCCCAGTTCCCGTTTGATTGAAGAAATAGCGGCCACACAGGGAGTATAGAGCAGACAAAATACCAGAAGCGCCGCTGCCCCCAGAGGAGTAATCACAGTCATCAGATTCTCTATACTGCCAAAAAGAACCGTCAATGTGGAGACTACACTTTCCTTTGCCATAAAGCCGGAAATCAATGCCGTTGAAATCCGCCAATCTCCAAAGCCCAGTGGAGCAAAAATGGGGGCGATAACCCCTGCTGCCAACGCTAAAATACTGTCCTGGGAATCGGTCACCATATTCATCTGCAAATCAAAGGTCTGCAGGAACCAGATAATAATGCTTGCCAAAAAGATTACCGTAAATGCCCTCTGCAGAAAGTCCTTCGCCTTTTCCCACAGAAGCTGGGCCACATTTCTGGCGCCCGGCATACGATAATTGGGAAGCTCCAGCACGAAGGGAACCGCTTCCCCCTTAAACATGGTATTTTTTAAAAGCAGTGCAGTTAAAATTCCCATCAGAATTCCGGTAAAGTACAGACCGATCACAATAAATGCACTATACCGGGGAAAAAAAGCCTCTGCAAAAAATCCATATACCGGCAGCTTGGCCGTACAGCTCATAAATGGTGTCATCATAATCGTCATCTTACGATCCCGTTCAGCAGGCAGGGTCCGACTTGCCATCACTCCCGGCACGGTGCAGCCGAAGCCGATCAGCATGGGAACGATGCTGCGCCCCGACAATCCGATTTTTCTAAGCAGCTTATCCATAACAAAGGCCACCCTGGCCATATATCCGGTATCCTCCAGCAAGGATAGAAAGAAAAATAACGCAACGATAATGGGCAGGAAGCTAAGTACACTCCCTACACCGTTAAATATACCATCGATCACCAGGGAGTGCAGCACCGGATTTACTCCCCAGTCTGTCATTGCACTGTCCGTCAGTGCGGTCAGCCAGCCAATTCCGCTCTCCAAAAGTCCCTGCAGCCAGGCTCCCAGCACATTAAAGGAGAGATAAAAAACTAAAGACATAATCAGAGCAAAGGCGGGAAGGGCTGTAAATTTCCCCGTAAGAATCCGGTCCGCCCTGCGGCTTCTCTCTCTTTCCCTGCTTTCTCTGGGTTTAACTACACATTCCTCTGCCAATCTGTGAATAAAGGAAAAACGCATATCTGCTATGGCCGCTGCCCGATCCAGTCCTCTTTCCTCCTCCATCTGACAGATAATATGCTCCAGCATTTCTTCCTCATTATCCGTCAGCTTCATGGCCTTTAAAACCTGCTCATCTCCTTCCACCAGCTTAGTAGCCGCAAAACGGAGGGGAATACCTGCCTTATCTGCATGATCCTCAATAAGATGCATGATTCCATGAAGACAGCGATGAACAGCTCCATTATGCTCCTTTTCATCACAAAAATCCATTCTGCCCGGACGCTCCTGATATCTGGCAACATGGAGAGCATGATTTACCAGTTCGTCGACACCTTCATTCCTGGCTGCGGAAATGGGGATTACAGGAATCCCCAGCATATCTTCCATCTCATTAATATGTACTGAGCCGCCGTTTCCGGTAAGCTCATCCATCATATTCAAGGCCAGCACCATGGGAATGTTCAATTCCATAAGCTGCATGGTCAGATAGAGATTCCGTTCTATATTGGTGGCATCAACAATATTAATGATTCCTGTGGGTTTTTCCTCCAGAATAAACCGGCGGGATACGATTTCCTCACTGGAATAGGGAGACAGAGAATAAATACCCGGCAAATCCGTCACCAATGTACTGCTGTCCCCTCTGATGCTGCCGCTCTTCTGATCCACCGTAACTCCGGGGAAGTTACCCACGTGCTGATTGGAGCCGGTAAGCTGATTAAAGAGGGTGGTTTTCCCACAGTTCTGATTTCCCGCCAGAGCAAAGGTCAGCCTGGTGCCCTTGGGCAGAGGATTCTCATCCGCCTTACTGTGGTATTTTCCGCCTTCCCCCAGACCGGGGTGCTCTTTTTTGCCTCTGCTTTGTTCTCTTTTCTCTGCAATCTGCTCTTCCTTCTCCTGTAAAGGCTCTATTTCAATCTTTGCCGCATCCTCCAGGCGGAGAGTAAGCTCATAGCCCTGAACCAGCAATTCCATAGGATCCCCCATGGGTGCATATTTTACCAGGGTAACTGTGGCCGAGGGAATGACTCCCATATCCAAAAAATGCTGGCGAAGGGCTCCCTTCCCTCCCACCTGCTTTATTCTTGCCGATTGACCGATATTCAATTCCTTTAACGTCATCTGTACATCACCGCCTCTGTCTTACTGTATCATTATCCCAAGTATAAAATATTTTTGTAATAAAGTCACTTTTTTTCTTTTTCCTGTCGAAATTTATTCCTTCATCTTGGAGTTGGTCAGCAGGCTGGCAAGATAGCCGAAAATCAATGCCCCGCTGCAGCCCACTGCACCTGCCTTGAAGCCTCCCTGAAAAAGCCCCAGAAAGCCTTCACTGGCTACAGCCTCCTTGATCCCCTTCATCAGTACATTTCCAAAGCCCAACAGGGGAACACTGGCTCCGGCTCCGGCAAATTCCACAAAGGGCTCATAAATACCTATCGCACTTAAGACGGCTCCGCTACAAACCAAAAGAACCATGATCCGCCCCGGCAGCATCTTCGTTTTCTCCATCAGAATCTGCACCAGTGCACAAATTATTCCACCGATCAGAAATGCCTTTATATAATCCATTTTTTCCTCCATCCTTAAAAAAATAGTAGATATTTCTATCTACTATCTCCAAAGAAAAAGGTTTTATTCCTTCCCGGCTAAAATAACCGCTGCAAATACCAATATACATCCTAACAGTTGTCTTCCGGTCAGGCTTTCCTTTAAGATCAGCCATCCGGCCAAAACAGAAATCACCGATTCCAGACTGAGGATCATGGAGGCTACCGTAGGCTTTACTCTGGCCTGTCCAATAATCTGCAAGGTATAGGCTACTCCACAGGACAGTACCCCGGCATAGAGAATAGGAACCGCCCCGGCCATGATCTGCTCCCAGGAAGGCTTTTCCAAAATGAATGCAGTTGTAGTGCACAATATTCCGCTGACAAAAAACTGAATGCAGGAGAGCTTAACTGCATCTATTTTAGGTGCAAAATAATCCACGGTCATAATGTGAAAGGAGAAGCAAACGGCACATAAAAATACCAGGATATCGCCTTTATTGATTCCTGAGCTTTCTGTTATACACAACAGGTAAAAACCTATGATGGCAAGTATCACTCCCGCCCACACCAGGGGGCCCACTTTTTTCCCGAAAAATATACCTAAAACCGGAACGATTACGATGTACAAGGCCGTAATAAAGCCAGCTTTCCCCACGGTCGTATATTGAATTCCATACTGCTGGAGACTGGAAGCTATACAGAGAGCAAGGCCACAGCCAAGCCCACCCAGAAGGGTCGTTTTCCACTGCTTCTTCTCTTTCCCGGCTTCCTCTCCCTGCCTTTTTTGGCGAAAATAAATCAGGGGGAGCAAAACTGCCCCTCCCAATAAAAAACGACTGCCATTTAAGGTCATAGGCCCAACATAATCCAGCCCTACGCTTTGTGCCACAAAGGCCACTCCCCAGATAACAGCCGCCAAAAACAGCAGTAAACTGCTTTTTATCTCTTTTATCTTCATTCTCTGTCTTCTTTATCCCCTTTAATGCAGCAGTATTGCTGCAATTTCCTCTACGATCCCGGAAATATCCTTCTTCTCACAGTCAATCGTAATATGGGCATACTGCCGATAAAGGGGAACTCTTTCTTCATATAGTTCTTCCAGGCTTTGCCCCTTACGCAGGACTACACCTCTTTTTCTTAAGTCTCCCAAACGCTGAGCCAGGGCTTCAAGGCTTAGCTGCAGATAAATCACCGTTGTGGTCTGCACAAGATGCTCCATAGCCTCTTTTCCATAGACTACACTGCCTCCCGTAGCGATTACGGCCGACTGAGGGGAGAGTGAGGCATTGATTCGGTTCTCGATGTCCAAAAAGCCCTCCAGCCCCCGTTCCTCAATAAGCTGGTGAAGCAGCCGCCCTTCCTTCTGCTGGATAATCAGATCTGCGTCTACAAAAGCGTATCCAAGCCTTTTGGCAAGAACTACTCCCACCGTGCTTTTTCCTGCTCCCGGCATACCGATCAGCGTTACACTTTTACTCATGATACTCCCCATTCATCTCTAGTCCTGTCCCAGATAAGCAATGACCTCTACCTCACAAAGCACAGCCTTGGGCAGTGCCTTGACCGCAACACAGCTTCTTGCCGGCTTATGGGCAAAATACAGCTCATATACCGCATTAAAGGCGGCAAAATCATCCATGCTTGCCAGAAAACAGGTGGTTTTTACCACATTTTTATAATCTGCTCCTGCTTCCTTTAAAATAGCTCCGATGTTTTTCATTACCTGTACGGTCTGTTCTTCAATTCCCTGAGCCTCCACTGCTCCTGTTTCCGGATTAATGGGAATCTGTCCTGAAGCGAACAGAAGATTATCTACCTGTATAGCCTGAGAATAAGGCCCAATAGCTGCCGGTGCCTCTTTCGTCATAATTTTTTTCATACTCATGCTTCTTCCTCCTACCTTGGATTACCATTTGGATTGGTATCTTCAAAAGCCACGGTCACATAGAATCCCCTCTGGTTTTCCACGATCTGGATTACCTTTCCCTCACGGGCAAAAAGCCGTTCTCTGAAGGGAACATTGGCAGACATGGCCAGTGAAGGGTCTATGGTATAGTAATAGTTACTGGGCAAAAGCCCCTCTGTTACCGTAACCTGCTGTCCTTCCTGTAAAAGCCCCTGCCGCTCCATCTTAAATTCCATGATTCTCATAAGCTGCCTCCCCATAAAGCTATTCCAAGTATAGCAGTAAGAGAAGGTTTTTTCAATCCTTTTTCCCCGCCCCGGGTATCCGTTCAATTACCACGCCATGGGCAATACCCGGCACAGTGTTTCCTTCATTAAAGCTAACCTTACTGAGCAGGGCTCCGGTGGGGACAAAAAGTATCCTGCTCCATTCCCCCTCCTCCAGCTTCTTCAGCAAAAAGGCCGACAGCACAGTAGCCGCACAACCGCAGCCGCTGCCTCCGGCATGGGTATCCTGAGTGTTCTGATCAAACATTTCAATTCCGCAGTCCATATGCCTGTTCCCCAGCTCAATTCCTTTCTGACTTAAAAGATTCAGCAGAGCCTGCTGCCCCACATAGCCTAAATCTCCGGTCACGATCTTGTCATAATCCTCCGGCTTTCGGCCGAAATCCTGTAAATGCTGATAAATCGTATCACAGGCAGCGGGAGCCATGCAGGCTCCCATATTCATGGAATCCTTCAAGCCATAATCAACAATTTTCCCCGGGGTAACTGCACTGATTTGCGCTCTGTCTTTTTCCCCTCTCTTTGCCGACAGAAGGAAGGCTCCTCCTCCGGTAACTGTCCAGGAGGCCGATAAGGGCCTCTGATTCCCATATTCCAGCGGATAGCGGAATTCCTTCTCCGCACTGGCAAAATGGCTGGAGGTTACACACATCACCTTCTCTGCAAGCCCTGCCGCAACGGTAATGGCTCCCAGGGTTATGGACAGACCACTGGTAGAGCAGGCTCCATAAAGTCCAAAAAGAGGGGTTTCATATTGGGCCAGACCAAAGCTGGAGGCTATGGATTGTCCCAATAAATCACCGGCAAATAAATAACGCACGTCTTTTAACTTTACTCCACTTTTTTGCAGACAAAGAGCCACCGCTTCCTTTTGCAATGTGCTCTCTGCTTCCTCCCAGGTCTTTGCCCCAAACATATCTTCCTGGCCCACCTGATCAAAAAGCTGCCCTAAGGGTCCCTCTCCCTCTTTTTTTCCTACAATAGATGCACTGCAGGAAAGAATAACCGGTGTACCGAATTCCATGCTCTGTTTTCCTACTGCTTGGTTTTGCTGCTCTTTCATGCTTTTACCCTTCCTTTCTGAGGCAGAGGCTTTCTCCTTTTTCTTTCTTCCTCTTCCCTTCCATGCTCTCAGCGTAAAAATTATTCACCTGATGATTTAGACAGCAGAACAGCCAGCCTCTGTTCTGCGCATGGGAATAGTGTGGCAATCTCATGAAAAAAATATGTAAAAAAGGCTTATCTTTTCAGTTTTTTCAGTTCCTCCTTCTCCTGCGGACTTATTCGACAGCTTTCTCTGGCCTTTTGAATCGTTTTATTGTGCACCCACACAGAAAGCCGCTGCTCTTGCAGGTAGGGCAATACTGCATCCTTTTGTTTGGCCAGGGCAGTGGCAAAAAACCAGGCCTGCATCATTCTGACATAGTATTCCTCCGATTGCACTGCGGCCACCAGCTTAAGGATTTCCTCTGAAAAATTCTCCTCCAGATAGGAATCCATAAGCACCCTTATTCCAAAACGACAGACGTATACCTCATTGCTCCTTGTCCATTCTCCAGCCTTACTCAGGGTTTTTTGCGGCTCCTTTTTCAGTACCTTAGGGCTCATCATATCACAGGTAGCCCAATTATCCACAAAGGGCAGGAAGCGGTCTAATTCCTCTATACACCGCTGATAATCCTTTATGGTCTCCAGCAAAAAACCATGCAGGTTGTTTTCCTCATAGTAAGTATGCGGTAAGAGCTGAAGAAATCTTTCCCCCTCCGGCTGTCCTGCCAGGGTTCTGGCAAATTTGCGTAAAACCGGAGTCCGTACTCCCATGACGCTTTCGCTGCTGACGGTAGGAATCAGCTTACAGTGAAATGCCTTATAAGCCGGGTCTGCCAGCTCCTCCAGCCGTTTTTGAATTTCTTCCTTCAAATCCTTCATCTGTCAATCAGCTCCTCTATCCTATTCCAGATCACCTCTGCAATCTCCTTAGGTGTCCTCGTTCCGTCAATAATCAAAATATGCTCACTGTCCTTAAACAACTCAAAGGCCTTCAGGTAGTTGTTCCGTATCTTCTCCAGAAGAGACTGCTTCTCAAACAATTCCCGATGAAAGCGGTTACGGGTAATTCTCTCCATTGCTGTAGCTGCATCAATATCAATAAAAATGTTCAAGTCCGGCTGCAGTACCTTCCTGCTTTCTGCGTTGGCGGCAATTACCCATTCCATGGGAACATCAACGCTATGATAAGCATATGAAGAAAAATAATAACGATCCGTAAGGACAGTGACTCCCTCCTCGATTCTGGCTGCAATTCCATCTGTTTCATTTAAAAGATGATCCAGCCGGTCTGCTGCAAAAAGGGCGGCGATCACCCGGCTGTCCGCCTTCATTCTCCCGGTAAGAATCTGTCTAAGCTGGGAACCGATGGGCCCTCCGGAGGGCTCACAGGTCGAGCAGACAGGCTTCCCTGCTTCCTGTAATTTTTTGTGCAAAAGCTGTATCTGTGTACTTTTTCCGCTTCCGTCTATACCTTCAAAGGCAAGAAATAATCCTTTTTTCAATCTACCAGTTCCTTTCCTGTATACGGATGATATGAGGGACATTAAATCAGAACTCCTTTCCTGTAGGCAGAAGGACTTCTGATCTAACCTCTGGCACCATCATATCACAGCTTTTTTACAAAGTCACGAAAAGAAAGGAAGGCATCCCCTTTGCCTTCCCTTCAGCTATATATACCAACCTTCTCGTAATAAGCTCTGATAAGTGCCTTTTACCGCACCGTCTTTTCAAAATCTGAAGCAGGATGCTTACATAGCGGACAGATATAGTCTGTCGGCAGCTCCTCTCCTTCATAGACATATCCGCAAATCTTGCAAACCCATGCCGTCTTCCCGTTTCCTCCGCCCTGGGGAGCCTGCGGCTTGGGCTTGATATTCTCCTGATAATATGTGTAGGTGGTGGAGGGGGTATCATTTAATACCTCCATATCTGTTACCGGGCCAATGAACAATGTGTGCGTATCCAAATCCAATGTCTGCTCAACCTTAACCGAAATATACCCGTTACAGCCTTCGGTAATATAATTGATTCCATTGGCTCCCACTGCATAGCCCTTAAAGCCTTCAAACTTATCTGTATCCTTACCGGACTGGAAACCAAACCGCTTAAACAGCTCAAAGTCCGCCTTCTGACTGATTATGGAAACCGTAAATTCGCCTGTCTCCTTAATCATATCATGGGTATAATTCGCCTTATTCACTGCGATCTGGATGCGGTTAGGTGTATTGGTCACCTGTCCTGCCGTATTGATAATACAACCGTTCTGCTTACCCTCCCTGGCTGCCGTAAGCACGTATAGCCCATAGCTTAATTGAAATAATGCTTTTTCATTCATATGCCCGTACCCCTTTCAATATTTCCATTATATCCATAATTATCATTCTTTATGTGTAAAAGTAAATAATTAAAATCGATAACTATTACTGTTATTAGTATAGCATATTTTATCAAAAAAGCAAGAGGTTTTTTAAAAAAATTGTAACTATTCTTTTTTCTTGTATCTGAAGAAGAACAGCAATATTTCACAAAACAAGATTCCTCAGTTCATATAGAAAAATACCCGTTCATTCTTATTAAAAATGAACGGGTACTTCCTTTAAACCTGTGGAAGATTCTTTAATGACCTGGTGATCTCTTCATCAGACGGGATATAATCCCCCATTGCTCCATCATTGTAGCTCTGATAAGCATACATATCAAAATAGCCGGTTCCGGTAAGGCCGAATACAATGGTTTTGTGCTCTCCTGTCTCTTTACACTTCAATGCTTCATCGATAGCAACCCTGATGGCATGGCTGCTTTCCGGAGCAGGCAGGATTCCCTCAATTCTGGCAAAGGTCTGTGCCGCTTCAAATACAGCCGTCTGCTCTACACTTCTTGCCTCCATCAGTCCCTGATCATACAGCTCCGATACGATCGCACTCATTCCATGGTAACGAAGTCCGCCCGCATGGCTGGCAGAGGGAATAAAGTTGCTTCCCAGGGTATACATTTTCTGCAGAGGACAAACCTTACCTGTATCACAGAAGTCATAAGCATATACCCCACGGGTCAATGACGGGCAGGACGCCGGTTCAACCGCAATCAACTGATATTTTGCCTCTCCCCTTAGCATCTCTCCTGCAAAGGGTGAAATAAGGCCGCCCAGGTTGGAGCCTCCTCCCGCACAGCCAATGATCATATCCGGCTTGATTCCATATTTATCCAGGGCAGTTTTGGTTTCCAGACCGATTACCGACTGGTGCAGAAGTACCTGTGCCAGAACGGAGCCCAGTACATAACGATAGCCCTCCTGAGTGAGCGCTGCTTCCACTGCCTCGGAAATGGCACAGCCCAGACTGCCCGTAGTTCCCGGAAATTCTGCATTTATTTTTCTCCCGATCTCAGTATCCATGGAAGGAGAAGGAGTAACCTTTGCTCCATAGGTTCTCATTACTTCACGCCGGAAGGGCTTCTGCTCATAGGAGCATTTTACCATATATACCTGACAGTCCAGGTCAAAATAAGCACAGGCCATGGACAGCGCTGTTCCCCACTGCCCGGCACCGGTTTCTGTGGTAACCCCTTTTAACCCCTCTTTTTTTGCATAATAAGCCTGTGCAATGGCCGAATTCAGCTTATGGCTTCCTGAGGTGTTGTTTCCTTCAAATTTGTAGTAAATATGAGCCGGAGTATCCAGCTTCTTCTCCAGACAATATGCTCGAACCAGCGGCGATGGCCTGTACATTCGATAGAAGCCCGCAATCTCCTCGGGAATGTCAAAATAAGGGGTCTCCTCATCCAGCTCCTGCTTTACCAGCTCCTGACAGAACACCTGTGACAGTTCTTCCTCTGTCATTGGCTTCAAGGTTCCCGGATTCAGCAAAGGAGACGGCTTTTTCTTCATATCTGCACGTACATTGTACCACTGCTTCGGCATCTCGTTTTCTTCTAAATAAATTTTGTAAGGAATGGGTCTGTTGTCCATTTTATGTCCTCTCTTTCAATGATTATAATTTTATTTGCTTGTGCAATGGAAGCTGTTATCCGTTATTCTGCAGCTCATCCGTTTCGTCCAGCAAAAAGACCTGGAAGTAATCAGCTTCCTTACCCTCTGTCTCCTCAAGCTGACCATAATCTCTGATATATCGAATGGTACCGTCTTTACGGATAATTCGGTATTCTCCGTAATACATCTTCCTCTCCGAATCAGCGATCTGCTCCTTGATCTCTCTGTCTACCCGTTCCCAATCCTCGGGATGTACCATACCTTTAAAGGTATTACCTACATATTCTCTGAACTCTTCTACCGATTCACAGCCGAACATATACGCTACATTACGATTAACCGAGAGCAGTTGCCCATCTCCCAGAGTATAATAGGAAAAGAAGCCGGCCGGGGTCGTTAAAAGTCTGTCCCGGTTTTCCTGTCTGCGTTTTTCCTCCAGCAGACCTTCAACCATTTTGTTAAAATGATGGGAGTCCATCTTACTGTAGTAAATTCCCCTGTGATCTACCTTATTTCCATCCGTCAGCAGTTGGGTAAAGGAATCCACTCCCATGGGGCGATAGAATAGATAACCCTGGGCATATCTGACATTCATCTTATTCAGAAACTCTGCCTGCTTTCTGGTTTCTACCCCCTCCACGATAATAGGGAGGTTCATTTCCTTGGACATATTTACTACAGAGCGCAGAATCTGCTTTCCTTTCTGCATATCATCATGTGCGATGTCCAGAAACTTCATATCAATTTTAATAATATCTACAGCAATATTACGCAACATATTTAAGGAAGAATAGCCGCTTCCAAAATCATCCATCAACAGAGTAAATCCTGCTTTTTGCAGCTTACGAACGGTTGCGGTGATCTGATCCTCATCATCCACATAGGCACTTTCGGTGATCTCTACCTTCACATATTTCCTGTCGATTTCATACTTTTCAACCAGGTGATTCAGCTCTTCCACCACATCAATGGACAGCATATCGATCCGGGACACATTAATGGAAATCGGAACGGGTTCTATCCCCTTATTCTTCCATCCCCTAATGGTTCTGCATACCTCTTCCCAAACGAACATATCCAAATCTGTGATAAAACCATTTCTCTCCAAAACCGGAATGAATGTACCCGGACTGATCGTTCCTTTACAGGGATGACGCCAACGAACCAATGCCTCTGCTCCTACGATTTTCCCTGTAGTAATTCGGCACTTGGGCTGTAATACCAGGAAAAACTGCTGCCTTTCCAGTGCCTCTTTGGCTTCTATAATCAGATTCAGCTCCCGCTCTACCTCTTTTGTCATATTTTCCTCATAGGTACAGCAGCGTTCTTCGTAATTGCCAAACACATGAGCCTGTGCTTCGCTGGCACGGTCATACATGACCATGGCCTCCATTTTTTCCTCATTGGTGCGGTAAACGCCCAGAGCAGGCAGAAAACCCACATTGCTGGTTCTCTCATTGGCCAGAACAAAGAGCTTCTGTGTAAGTGCATCGATGATTTCCTGCTTATCGGGCAATAATATGGCAAAATTATCCCCTCCAATATACGCAGCCACGCCATCGTATCTGGTCTCATAATCCTTCAATACCATAGCAATGTCTGCAAGGAACTCGTCTCCGGCCTGCCTTCCCCACCATTTGTTGTATAGCTTGAAATGCTCGATGTCGATGGCCACCAGCATATAGCCTTTCCAGGAATTCTTCAGCTTATAATCCACAGTTTTGAAGAATTGGCTGCCTCCGAACAGACCATAGGAGGAGGTGATTTCATCCTGCAAATAATAATCCATGGGAATACCGGATTTCATCAGCTTCTTATTCCTGAACATATGGCCTTCTGCCTTGGCGATCAGCTCTCTTACGGAAACAGGAGCACAGTCCCAGGCATTTCCCAAAGCCACCGTGTATTCTACAGGCCTTCCTTCACAAAGGCTTTTCCATCTGTCCACCCAAAAGTTGATCAGATTACGAAAGGCATCCTTCGTATAATCCCTGGCAATAACCAGAAAATCATCCTTTCCATACCGATATGCCAACACCTTGGGATTCTCGAGAACACGAATACTCTCCGCAATGTGGGAAAGAATCTCCTCTTCTTCCTTCTCCCCATAAACCTCTTTAATGCTTCTGAAATCATTAATATCAAAATACAGAACACCACAGGAATCCATTTTGCTATATTCTGTTCGAATCATTTCGTCCAGCTTAAAGTGATTATAAAGACTGGTCAGATTATCCCGATGAACCTCTGCTCCCAAATGGAGCCTCTCTTTCATCTCCATGGAATGGTCACGGCTGAAAATTATGGCAATTTTCTGACCTTCACTCTCCTGAATAGCTATATTCATCTTCCACTCACTGGCTGCTCTGCCCCGTTCTCCCGTCAGTGACTTATAGGTAATGGCAAAGGTACTGTCTACCTCCGCTTCCGGAGTCATATGCTGGTTCCATGAATCCAGGACACGCTTTTTATCATCCGGGTGAATATTGCTTAAGAGGAGCAGCTTAGCTTCTTCCCAGCTATAAGGAACATCCAGTTCCTCAACCATCCCGTTTTCCACAAAAATATATTTACATTTTCTGGTTGCAAGATCCACAATCATGATATCCGAGTACATATCCACGATTGAATTGATATAGAGCTTCAATCTATAATCCATAACGCAAAGGCACATCCTTTCCTTTTCCTGCAAAGCCCAATTAAAGAGGCTACCCCATTGTATTGTTCCACTCTGTTTCCTTAAAGCCTACCAGAACAAAGTCCTCACCCAGCACTATAGGGCGTTTTACCAGCATCCCATCACTGGACAGGAGCCTGATCTGCTCCTCCTCACTCATTCCCGGCAGCTTATCCTTAAGCCCCATTTCTTTATAAAGCAAACCACTGGTATTAAAAAACTTCTTCAGCGGAAGCCCGCTGGCTTTGTACCAGCTTTTCAGTTCCTCCGCAGTGGGCGGCTCTTCCTTAATGTTTCGGTCTTCAAACTCCAGCCTCTGTCCCTCCAGCCATTTTTTTGCTTTCTGGCAGGTAGAGCATTTGGGATATTCTATGAACTGTATTTTTTTACTCATTTTATCACTCCATTTATCTTTTTATTAAAAATAAGAAATCTTTGCTTTTTCACACTAATCCATGCTATTATCATATCGTTTACCCCACATTTTTGCAAGTTTTTCTGCTATTTTTTTGCAGCTTATCAATTTTGTACTTAAGCCGTTCATGGAATTCCAGCATTGAAAAAAGCCATGAAATCAAAGATTTCACGGCTTTTTACGAAAAAACTTTAGTAGCGAGAAAGGGATTCGAACCCCCGACACTACGGGTATGAACCGTATGCTCTAGCCAACTGAGCTATCTCGCCATATGTTATATTACTGCTACTGTATAAAAACAATATCACAGCTTCCTTCCTGTTAAACAGGAATGGGACCTACAGGGCTCGAACCTGTGACCCTCTGCTTGTAAGGCAGATGCTCTCCCAGCTGAGCTAAGATCCCATGGTTTGTCGCAACCGACTTGATTAGTTTACTACAACAAACAGGCCTTGTCAATACTTTTTTTCAGATTATTCCTGTCGTTGTATACAATACAGCATTCCACAGGCAATAAATTAATTCCCGGGCAGGCTTCCACCCGGAAATTAACCTTTATTCCCCAAAATATATCTGCAGCCTTAAGCCAATTTGGACTTGGCAAGCTCTGCCAATGTAGCAAAGCCTTCTGCATCATTAACTGCCATTTCTGCCAGCATCTTTCTGTTCATTTCAACCTCTGCCAGCTTAAGACCATGCATAAATTTGCTGTAGGATAAGCCATTCATTCTTGCAGCCGCATTAATACGTGCAATCCAGAGACGTCTGAACTGACGCTTTCTCTCTTTTCTTCCTGCATAGGAAGAAGCCAAAGCTCTCATTACAGCCTGCTTTGCAATTCTATACTGCTTGCTTCTTGCACCTCTGTAGCCCTTTGCGAGCTTTAATACTCTGTTATGTTTTTTCTTAGCGTTTAATCCGCCCTTAATTCTTGCCATTTCTTATTCCTCCTCAATCTACGACTTATAAATATGGTAAAATCTTCTTCATATTCTTAACGTTGCTAGCATCAGTCATAGCCGCTTTCCTGAGATCTCTCTTTCTCTTGGTGGTTTTCTTTGTTAAGATATGGCTCTTATAAGCTTTGCTTCTCTTTAATTTACCTGTTCCTGTTACCTTAAAACGCTTTGCTGCTGCACTGCTTGTCTTAATCTTGGGCATATTTATATCCTCCTATACATAAGTTTTCAATCTATTCTAACCGCCAAAGCCTAACGCTTTTCGGTTAAAAACATGGTCATTGCACGTCCTTCCACCTTAGGTGCCTTCTCCATCACACTAATGTCTGCTAAGGCCTGGGCAAAATCATCCAGAATATGCTTGCTGTTGGCCATATGTGCCATCTCTCTTCCTCTGAATCGAAGAGTGATTTTCACTCTGTCCCCTTTGGAAAGGAACTTCCTGGCCGCATTGATCTTGGTATTCAAATCATTGGTGTCAATGTTAGGAGAAAGACGGATCTCCTTAACCTCAATGGTTCTTTGCTTCTTCTTAGCTTCCTTTTCTTTTCTGGCAAGCTCATAACGATACTTCCCGTAATCCACGATTTTACAAACCGGCGGCTTGGCTGTAGGTGCGATCTTAACCAGATCAAGTCCTGCCTCCTCTGCAATCCGCATAGCCTCTGCGGAAGACATGATTCCCATCTGCTCACCATCCGCACCAATTACACGTACTTCTCTGTCTCTGATTTGTTCGTTAATCATTAATTCGCTAATCGTTTTACCCTCCATAAGAAAACAAAATAAATAAAAAGTGGATAGCCACAGACTATCCACAAAATCTACATAGATTACCAAAATCACCTATAAGACTATATTAACACCTGCAAGCCCTATTGCCGCAGGGTGAGAGTGGATACTCTGCTTTCTACGTCTTGCTGTTTTACAGCTTTAGTAGAATACCACAGTTTTCCTTCTCCGTCAAGATGCTTTCAGCTTTTATTTTTCAGATTTATTTTCCAGACTTATATCCGCTCCCTCCCATAGGCGATGTCCGTCTATGGAAATCTCTCCCCGAAGAGCAAACAGGATAAGATTTTTAAACCTCAATTTTAGGCAGCCACTTCTCCCATTCAGTTCTTGCAGGCTTTTTCCCCAGTTAATACTTATCCACCCTTGTATTTCTTCCAGATGGCTTTCTGCAAAGGTGTAACCTGTCAGGGGTGCCCCTGTCCAAATCTCATGTACCTGTGCTTCAAGCAGTATCGGCTTTTCCGGCTCCAAAGCCTCTGCCAGTATCTCCAGACGATTTCCATTAAAGCGAAGCCTATTGGTAGTCAGCAGACTTTCCTCATCTTTTCTTCGGGGAAGCAGGGCCGCAAATCGATCCGGCAGCCACTGTGCTCTTGCCAGAGAAGACTCTCTGAAATTCGTATGCCGGCCATTGCCTCCCATATAATAGAGCCACATATTTCCTTCCCCATCGATCAGAGGCGGTGAGGCATAAATACATCCACAGTCAAATTCTCCCGTTGGATAATGCCCCTTTCCTCTGGGAATCAAATACTGCCCCGGAGCCACAAAATCAAAATGTTCGGCATCTGCCGACCAGGTAAGCTGGCAGTCCACCGTATCAAAGTTTTCTTCCTTCCGATCCCCTTCGTGAATCAATGAGGCTATTCCCAGGTAAAGTCCTTCCCAATAAAAAACCGGCATAGAGTAAATCTGTTGTTCAAATCCATATCCCCGAAGTGCCTCCTTGGGCTCACTCCAATGTAAAAAATCCCGGCTTTGACTTATAGTGGTAATTCTGATTCCATCCCTCCATACTCTGGAAAGAAGCATATAGCACCTCTCCTTTTCATTCCAAAAGGGCAGATTATGACTATCTGCAGGGGGATTATACTCCGGCCAGGGAATTAACTGAGACCAGTCTTTTCCATCGGGAGAAAAGGCCACTGCCATAAATGTTTCCTGTCCCGGGATTTCCACCTTGGTTACCAGCTTATACTTTTTCTTCAGATCAGTCTCATGGAAATCCAGCATGACCCCGGTACCATGAGCATAGGGAAAAAGCAGATTATTTTTCTTATTTCCCCTCCACTCTACCCGGTCTAACTTTGGCTTTATCCAATGAATACCATCCTTACTTTCCGCATAAGCCAAAGAGGTTATCCGATCTGTCCTGGGCTGATAGGCTCTGGTCGCTCTCTCCCGGGATGTAGTTTTCTCTGTATCTAAGTCTTCTGTAAACAGCGTATAATAGCAACGGAAAAGTCCCTCATCCCTGTCATAGATTACATTGGGATATCCATTATCAATACGGATCTCCCATGGCTGATCCTGAACAAAAAGAGGATTATGCAAAATATCCTTTTTCGGAGGGACTGCCTGTAATCCGACATTTTCCATTGCCTGCGGATTCAACAGTCTTCGGTCAAGCATCAGGTATTTTGTCAAATTCACTGCTCCCCTTTCCCTCCATTCTGATAGAGATGACAAGCCACCTGCTGTTCTTCCTCCCCATAGTGCTGCAGCTTAGGGTCGGTCGTTTTGCAAACATCCATGCAATGAGGGCATCGATTATGAAATGCACACCCTGCAGGCTTATGAATCGGACTGGGAACCTCCCCTTCCAGAATCTGCCGCTTTCTTACCCCATGGATATCCGGAATCGGAATTGCCGACAGCAAGGCTCTGGTATAGGGATGCAGAGGTTTTTCATAAAGTGTCCTGGAATCTGCCACTTCCACAATTTTCCCCAGATACATGACCATAATCCGATCAGACATATACTGCACAACAGATAAATCATGGGCAATAAACAGATAGGTGAGCTTTAGCTCCTTCTGAATTTCTTTCATTAGATTCAGCACCTGTGCCTGAATAGATACATCCAGTGCGGAAACCGGTTCATCACAGATTAATACCTCCGGCATTACCTCCAATGCTCTGGCAATACACAGTCTCTGACGCTGCCCACCGGAAAATTCATGAGGATAACGCATCAAATAATCAGGCTGAATATTTACCATCGCTAATACCCGCTGCATGATTTTCTCTCTTTCCTCTCTGGACATAATACCATGGGTCTTTAGTGGTTCTTCAAAGGCTTCATATATCTTTTTCTGTGGATTCAGCGCAGAATAGGGATCCTGAAACACCATTTGGACTTTTTTTCGAAAGGCAAACATTTCCTCCCGATTAAACTGCGTGATATCCCTACCACCTTCTCCGTCGTTAAATAATACCTGCCCTCCGGTTGGTCTCTCGAGCATCATCATATTCTTTCCAAATGTGGATTTTCCACATCCCGATTCACCTACAATGCCCAGGGTTTCTCCCCGGTAAATATCCAGACTCACATCATCTACTGCTTTCACATAACCCACTATCCTTTTTCGAAATCCCTTAGTAATGGGAAACCATGTCTGCAGATTCTGAATCTTAAAGATTACCTCTTTCTTTTCTGTGCTCATTTCAATCCACCTCCGGATAGGAATCAAATTTCAGACAGCGTACCCGATGTCCCGGTGCAATTTCAAACATGGGAATTCGTCCTTTATGACATCTTTCCATACACTCCTGACAGCGATCTGCAAATTCACAGCCCTCTCCTAAATCTGCCGGGTTTGGTGTGACTCCAGGAATCGTTTCCAGTTTTCTGCCTTCTCCCAGCCCAAGCACCGGTACACTTCGCAGCAGAGCCTTGGTATAAGGATGACTGGTACGGTCAAACAAATCCTCAAGGCTGCCAAACTCCACGATTCGGCCCATATACATGACACAGACCTCATCGGCCATCTCTGCAACCAAGCCCATATTGTGGGTAATCAGAATAATAGATTTCCCCTCTTTTACCTGAAGTTCCTTAAGCAATTCCATGATCTGTGCCTGGATGGTAACGTCTAATGCCGTTGTGGGTTCATCACAGATAATCAGCTTTGGATTACAGATCATGGCAATGGCAATTACCACCCTCTGCTTCATCCCACCGGAAAACTGGTGAGGATAGCAGTCAATACGCTCCTTGGGATCAGGAATACCCAATTTTTGAAACATTTCCAATACCCTTTGTCTGGCTTCTGCCTTCTTCATGCCCTTATTGTGCCAGAGCAGTCCCTCTGCCACTTGATCCCCAACCTTATAGACAGGATTCAGGCTGGACATGGGGTCCTGAAAAACCATAGATATCTCCGGCCCTCTCAGTGCCCGCATCTGAGAGCCATTGGCTTCTTTAATCTTTTCCAGATGATATTCCGTTACTTTCCCATCACAGAGGGCATTGTATTGGATATTCTGGGCATTTACTATGGCATTTTTCCCCATAAAACGCAGAATAGAATTCATCGTCACGCTTTTTCCGCAGCCCGACTCCCCTACTACTGCCAGAGTAGTTCCCCTGCGCATCTGAAAGGAAACATCCTTTACAATTTTAATTTCTTTTCTGTCTGAAATAAAGGTAGTATTTAATTTTTCAACTTTTAAAATAATTTCCCGGTTATCCATGCTGCCCTCCTACTGCTGTTTTGCATCCAGAACATCTCTAAGACCATCGCCGAAAAAGTTTATTGCTAAAACGAACAGGCTGATGGCCAGACCCGGAAATACCCAAATCCACCACTGACTAGTAACAACCGACACCGATTTTGCCGCATTTAAAATATTCCCCCAGGTGGGCGTACTATCCGCCACTCCAAGACCGATAAAGGAAAGTGCTGCCTCCTGTAAAATGAAGAAGGCAACGTTTGTTGTTGTGGAGACAATAATCGGACTCATCACATTGGGAAGAATCTGCTTGAACATAATTGCCCGTTTACTCATGCCAAAGGCTTCACAAACCTTTACATAGGTTTCATTTTTAAGGCTCATGAATTCGTTTCTTACCATACGAAATGTAGTCATCCATCCAGTCAGGGCAAAGATAAACAGTAGATTAGACAATCCTCGTCTGTTTAAAATAGCTACAATCATCATTACCAAGACCAACTGAGGAAAGGCCTGAAAAATTTCTGAAATGCGGATTAAAATCATATCTGTTTTTTTACCAAAATACCCCGCAATCGCACCAAGTACCGCACCGATTATTGAGCTGACTACAGCACAGAAGACCCCAATGAGAATGGAATAGCAACCACCCACAAGTACCCTGGAAAATAAATCCCGGCCAATGGTATCCGTTCCAAATAAATGACCCTTCCCCGGCGCCTTTTTCATTTCTGTTAAGACCGGAGTGGCATAGTCCACTCCCATAAGAAGGCCCGCAACACAGGCTATCGTAATGACTAAAATAATAATCAGTCCCAGAACAGCCAGCTTATTATTCAAAAATTTCCGTATATTCCTTTTTAATAAGGAAGAAGCCTGATCCTTATTTTTTTCTTTTAGCCCTACAACTGATTGGCTCATCCGTTCTCCTCCTTCCCTATTCTCCAAGACGAACTCTCGGATCCAATAATGCGTTCAAAATATCCACCATAAAGGAACAAATCAACATCGCCGCTGCAATAATCAACGTAGTTACCAGCACCATCGGATAGTCACCTGATACAATGGCATTGGTCATAGTCAGACCTATCCCGGGATAAGAAAATACACTTTCAATGACAACAGAGCCGCCCACCAGCATGGGAATACGAAATACCAGGATAACCAGAACCGGCTTCATTGCATTCCGAAAACCATGCTTTAAATATACCTTCCACTCCGGTATTCCTTTAGAACGGGCAGTTTTAATATAATCACTGTTCAGCACATCCAGCATCGTATTTCTTGCATAGCGCATCAATACGGCCACCATACCTATGGTCAGAGTCAATACAGGAAGAAACAAATGTAAAAAAGCATCTGCCAATGCGTTTTTAGCATCAGGACTGACACGGTTACTTGCCGGAAACCATCCCAATTTAATCGAAAAAATCTGAATCAGAACAATCCCTACAAGGAACTGTGGAACCGCTTGCCCAAGAACTGCCAAAACCCGCCCTGTGTAGTCAATAATCCCATTTTGCCGAACCGCAGATACAATGCCGATCCCAATGCCGATAATAGAGGAAAAAAGCAGGGAATATCCTGCAAGCTCAAAGGTATAGGGAAGTCTTACTGCTATAACAGAGGAAATTGAGGAGCCGTCGAAGGAGTAGCCCAGATTTCCACGCAAACAATTACCCACCCAACGAAAATACTGGACAATCAAGGGATCATTTAATCCAAGCGATTCTCTCAGTGCATCAACGTTTTCTTTATTGGCAGAAAGCATTTCCGGACTGACCATAAAATTGATGGGGTCAACTCCCGTCATCTGTAGTCCGAAAAATACGATAAAGCTGATTATAAGAAGCATAGGAAGCATCATAAGCAGCTTTTTGATTATAAATTTAAGCATTCTATCACTCCATTCCTTGTGGCCTGCAGTATTTAGCCATTTTCGATGCCACAGGGGGAAGACCTGAAACTACTTCCTGCCTTCCCCCCATGAACACTTTCCTGTTAAAAATTATCTTATATAACTATTGAGCAATTTCCCAGTTTGCAAAATCCAAATCACACATATACAAAGGATTACAGAATTCTACACCTGCAGGAAGAACCACTTTATCGCTGGTAAATACATAGGTGTTAACCGTAAACACAGGAACCTTATAAGCCGCCTCCTGCTCTTTTTCCTGCAGCTTCTTCAATATTTCATTTCTTCCTGCCTGGTCTGTAGATTTGAACAGTTCACTAACCAGTTCATCAAATTCTGTTGTTCCACCAAACACATTGGCAAACAGCGCATCTGAACTCATATATTCGGTATACCATTCATCAATGGAAAAAGCACTCTTTCCCTTAAAACCAATGTCATAATTACGCGTGGTAAACAAGTCTGTGGTTCCATCATTGGATAGAGTAGCTTCTACCTTCAGACCGGTTTGCTCAAGATAATGAACCACTGTCTGAATCAAATCGATGGAGGTCTGATCATTGTTATAGTAGCAGATTCTAAGTGTACGATTCATGTCATAACCGGAGGCCTGAAGATCAGCCTTTGCTTTTTCAGCATCAAAGGTATATTCAAATCCATTATAGGCCTCATGACTGTTTGGTACTCCGCTGTTTAATACGGCAGCCGTAGGATACAAGGTTGCCAGGGTCGCCCGGTCAATGGCCTCAATCAATGCCTTACGCACTTCCACATTCTGCATAGCTTCATTTTCATTCCCATCCACACCCTTCATATTGAATAGGAAGTATTTGTAAAATAATACATCTACCTCATGGGTTGTATAGTTTGCCATTCCACCAATGGCCTCAACCAAATCCGCTGCATTACCAAAAACATAATCCGCCTGTCCTGCCTGTGCTGCTGTTATGTAATCCTGTACGAAGTAGCAGATGACCGACTTGATTTTAGGTGCTGTACCTTCGTAATTTTCGTTTATCTTAAGAGTAAAATAGTTTCCCACATTCAATTCATCTAATACATACATTCCAGAAGTTACCGGATTCTGCCAGAAAGCATCTGCCTCCAGCTTCAGCGGGTCCGCATTTTCCAGACAATGCTTAGGCAGGATAGCAAACTGAGCAAGCACATCCATCATGGAAGCATAGGGCGTTTCCAGGGTAAGTGTGATGCTATTCCCCTCTACCGTAATCTCGGAAATATTCTTAAATGCAGAGGTATAAATGGAATTACAGGTTGCTGCCTGCAATGCTGTCTCAATGGACCACTTCACATCCTCCGCTGTCAGCGCCTCTCCATCAGACCACTTTAAACCATCCTTCATGGTAATGGTATAAACCAGACTATCCTCACTGATTTCACAGGATTGTGCCAAGTCCGGCTGTGGATTGGTCAAAGAGCTGTCTGCAAGAAACAGGGCTCTAAACATCAAGTTTGTTGCCATGATCCGATTGTACCATGGAGTAGGAATCTTATCGTCTGTAGTGGAGCCGTCTCCTGTGGTGACCGACAATTTTAAAGCCTGACCGGAGCCGTCTGCAGCGTTCATCGTTCCATCTGAGGTTGTTACCTGTGCCGTATCTCCCTGTGTCTCAGTAGCTCCGCAGCCTATCAAAGAACTGGCAGCAAGTGTTGCTGTAACTATAAGCGCTAATAACCTTTTCTTCATAAAATCCTCCTTTTGCTTAAAATTTCCTTGCTGGTATTTCTTACGATAACATTGATGAAGGTAATTTTCAATATGTTTATTACATGAAAATATTTTTCATTTTTTGTATATATTGTATATTATTTTTATTTTTCTAACATAATATTTAAACAGTTATTAGCTTTATTATATTTTGATTCTCATTTTATTAAAAATATAACTAAATTATTATTTATTTTTCAGCAATCTATATATCATTTTTAAACTCCGCTTGCCTTCACCATGAAATTATCCTATAATCAGAATACGACATTTTGCCAAGGAGGCTTTTTTTGTGGCTACAACTATTCTTGATTCCATAACCGAACAATATAACTCTTTAACTCGTTCCAGCAGGAAGCTGGCTGACTATATCTTTTCCAACACCACTGAGGTTCAGTATATGTCCATCACCTCTCTAGCCGAAAGTTCAGGTGTATCAGAAGCCACAATTACTCGGTTTTGCCGGGGTCTTGGGCTCTATGGCTATAATGATTTTAAGCTTGCCCTGGCAAAATCTGAGCGCCTCAATGAGCTCGGGGATCCTCCCGATTCTCCTCAGTCAGTCAACTCTGAGGATGATTTTGATACTTTATGCCGCAAGCTGCATGCTTCCAATATTATTTCTCTGAACGAAACTCTGGAGCTTTTAAACAAAAAAGCTCTGTATGATGCCATAAGTCTGATGGCTGATGCTGATCATGTATTTTGCTTTGGTCAAGGCGGCGGCATGGTTATGGCTATGGAAGCATGGGCACGTTTTTCCACCGCTACAAACCATTTCATTCATATTGGGGATTCCCATATGCAGGCCATTGCCACAGCACTCTCCGGACCTAAGGATGCTATTCTTTTTTTCTCCTACTCCGGTTCAACCAAAGACATGGAGGATGTACTAAAGCTGGCTCGCCAGAAACAGACCCCCATCATTCTTGTTACCCATTTTCCTAAATCCCGAGCTGCTGAATTTGCCGATGTTATTCTCCAGTGCGGCTACAATGAAAGTCCGCTGCAGTCAGGCTCCATTGCCGCTAAAGTTGGACAATTATTCCTCATTGAATGTCTTTTTTACGGGTACTGTCAGAAAAATCCCGAGCGCTGTACCGCTGCTAAAAAGGCTACTGCACAGGCCATTGCCAACAAACTGCTTTAGTGCACTGGCATATTCCCCATTAGCATGATGATTCGTCTATTTCCCCGATAGCACAGAACAAGAATCCTCAGCGCAGCAGAGATAAAAATAGGGACTCTGTACCAATCATACAGCAGTCCCTATCTCTTGCTCTTTCTTTTTTATTTTTCTTTAAATGTGCTGCAGCAGGTTTCTCTGCTGGTATCTGCGCCGCTTCCGCTGATTTCCACGTGCTCTGCAGTACATTTGTAATTTGCGTTGTACACACATTTAGAAGCCTCACAATCTACGCTGATGGTCGTACTGGGATGGCTGGTAGCATTGCTCAGACCCTCGCCTCTTTTTTGAAAAAAGCTTTCACAGCAGGTTTCATCACAACACTCTGCATGCTTTCCCCCTACCATAATATCACCCTTACAGCAGCACTTTTCCTTATTGTAGGTACAAGTATCTGCCTGACATCTTAGTTCTGCCATTCTTGCATACCTCCTTCTTCCTTATCGCCTTTTGGCGGCTGAAAATAGTATGCCCGTGCTGGTAAGAACTATTCAGCAGACCTTGGATTAATTTTACTGCTTTTTCACTTCTTCCGTTACTTCCTCCTTACGGATTTCCTTGGTGCGAATTTCCTTACTGATAGCCTCAATAAATTCGTCCAGGGTTTTCTGTCCCTCATCCCCGGCAAAACGGCTTCTCACCGATACCAGACCTTCTTCTTCCTCTTTCTGACCAACTACCAGCATATAGGGAACCTTTGCCAATCTGGTCTCCCGGATTTTGTAGCCGATTTTTTCCGAACGGCTGTCTAATGTGCAAAGAATTCCATTTTCCCTTAACTTGGCTTCTACCTGATGTGCATAGTCCATGTATTTTTCCGAAATGGGTAAAATACGTACCTGCTCGGGGCAGAGCCAGGTGGGGAATTTACCGGCATATTTCTCAATCAGCCAGGCCAGTGTTCTTTCGTAGCAGCCCATGGAGGTTCTGTGGATAATATAGGGACGTACCTTTTCTCCATGCTCATCCACATAATACATATCAAACTGCTCCGCCAATACTGCATCCCACTGAATGGTAATCATGGTATCTTCTTTTCCATATACATTTCTGGCCTGAATGTCCACCTTAGGGCCGTAAAAAGCAGCCTCTCCTTCTTCCTCCGTAAAGGGTACCTCCAGCTCAGTTAAAATCTGACGGATATGGCCCTGGGTTTCTTCCCAGACTTCGGCAGTTCCTACATATTTTTCCTTATTATTCGGATCCCATTTAGAAAGACGATAGGTTACATCCTCCGAAACCCCTAAGGTATCCAGACAATATTTTGCCAAAGCAAGGCAGTCCTTAAATTCCTTCACCATCTGGTCCGGTCTGACAATCAGGTGCCCTTCCGAAATGGTAAACTGGCGCACACGAGTAAGTCCATGCATCTCACCGGAATCTTCGTTTCTGAACAGCGTAGAGGTCTCTCCATAACGTAGCGGCAGGTCACGATAGGATTTCTGGCTGGCCTTGTATACATAGTACTGGAACGGGCAGGTCATTGGTCTGAGGGCAAAAACCTCCTTATCCTTTTCTTCATCTCCCAGAACGAACATTCCTTCCTTATAGTGATCCCAGTGTCCTGAAATCTTATACAAATCGGATTTTGCCATGAGAGGAGTTCTTGTTCGAATATAACCTCTCTTTTCCTCCTCGTCCTCTATCCATCTTTGCAGGGTCTGGATAATCTTTGCTCCCTTGGGCATTAGCAGGGGAAGCCCCTGACCGATAACATCCACCGTAGTAAACAGCTCCATTTCCCTGCCCAGCTTATTGTGGTCACGTTTTTTAATATCCTCTAAATGCTCCAGATAGGCTGCCAGCTCTTCCTTCTTATTGAAGGCAGTTCCGTAGATTCTCTGCAGCATGGCATTGTCCGAATTGCCTCTCCAGTATGCACCGGAGGAGGAAATCAGCTTAAAGGCTTTAATATTCTTCGTACTCATCAAATGGGGGCCGGCACAAAGATCAATAAACTCTCCCTGCTGGTAGAAGGAAATCACTGCATCCTGGGGCAGATCCCGAATCAATTCAACCTTATAGGGCTCGCCTCTCTCCTCCATCAGCCTGATCGCTTCTTCTCTGGGAAGAGTAAACTTCTCCAATTTTTTCCCTTCTTTGATGATTTTTTTCATTTCCCCTTCCAGCTTATCCAGATCCTCTCTGGAAAAGGGTGTACTTTCAAAATCATAATAAAAGCCATTCTCAATACTGGGTCCAATGGCCATTTTAGCATCCGGATACAGTCGTTTCACCGCCTCTGCCAATACATGGGAGGCAGTGTGGCGAACCACCTGAAGCCCTTCCTTATCGCCTGCGGTAAGAATGTTCAACCGGCAATCCTGTTCCAGCACTGTTCTTAAATCTACAACCTGTCCATCCACCTCTCCTGCACAGGCCATTCTCGCCAGACCCTCACTGAGGTCTGCCGCCACATCGTATACACTGACCGAATTGGCGTACTCTTTTACTGAACCATCCTTTAATGTAATCTTCATCTTCACCTTTCTCCTTCCTTTTCTCACCAATAAACAGATTCGGAATACAAACATTCCTTATTCACGCAAAAAGCCCCTTACACTCAGGATAAGTGTAAGGGACGTCATTAACGCGGTTCCACCCTTATTATTCTGTCCTTCAGGCCTCTCAGAATCTTGGTCACCGAAAAAACAGAATCTCTCATTCATGATGATAACGGAATCACCGTCCCCGATTAAGGGGCACTCCGAGGTGGTCTTGGGATAATTATTGATGAAAACGCTTCCAGCACCATCCTAATCCACGATGGGCGTTCTTCTCTGGCATCTGTCCTTATCTTACTTTCCTCATCAACGTGTTGTTCTACTCTATCTTAGTGCAAAAGAAAAAATTTGTAAAGAGCTTATATAATAAATTTTTGTACCTCTGCATCCTGCTTGTTGCTCAGTTCGACTAAAGCCTCCGTATCCTTTAAGCATTCCCGAATAGATTCTGCTACAAGCTGCATTCCTGCACTTGTCTCCTGAGAAGAAGCCGAGCTTTCTCTTACGATATTGCTCAAATTATTTATTGAATCAAAAACTACAGTCTTCAGTTCATCCAAAACCATAGTCTGCTTCTCAATCGACTTAGCAACTTCATCTACCGTTGTGATCTCATTGTACAGGCTTTGGAAGGATTTCTGCGTTTCCTCCAACTGCTGCTTCTGCTCTTTTACATTAACAGAAACTTCCTGCATCTTAGCCGCTGAGATCTCCGCATTGGAGGTAAGCTCCTTGACGATCACTTCAATCTCAGTTGCACTGGAAGACGACTCTTCTGCCAGCTTTCTGATCTCCTCTGCCACAACGGCAAATCCTCTTCCCGCTTCTCCTGCCCGGGCAGATTCAATGCTTGCATTTAATGACAGAAGATTGGTCTGAGAGGTGATACTTTTAATGATTTCCACCATCTTCGTAATCTGTGCAGAGGATTCATTCGTCTGCTCAACCTGTTCGGATACGACCTGCATCGCATCATTGGTGGTTTCTGTAATTCCGTGCAGTCTCTTAATACTTTCCCAGGCTCCCTTCGAATGCTCAATCATAATATCTGCTGTGCTTCCCAGTCTATGTACTTCATCCTTTTCCACGTCTACGACATCACCCAGGGCATGAACCTTTTGTGCAACGGTCTCCGTTTCGTATGCCAGTCCCTCTGCCCCTTTTGCAATTTCATCAATTGCTCTGTTGGTAGTATGGATATTTCCTGTAATCTTATCAAAATTATCTCTGAACTCAGTGCTGCTGTGCTTTAAATCCTGACTGCAATGGCTGATTCCTCCGATGATTTCCGTCAAATAGCTCTGTACCTGCTCCAATGAGGCAGCAATACTCCCTACCTCATCACTACGTTTGACCAGTTTTCCATCCAGCTTGAAAACAAGATTGCCCTGTGCCAGCTTTTGCAGCTTCTCTTCTACCTCTCTGATTCCCTTCGTAACCCAATATCCCAGCAGAACGGATACAAGCAGGGATATCAGAAGTACCACAACAATAAGGATGACATAAGTGGATATCCTTTGTAAAAAAACCTGCTGGATTTCCTGATCCCTTATCTGGATCTCTTCTGTCATATCATCCACATAATTTCCGGTCGTTACGATCCACCCCCAGGGTTCAAAGCCTTCCGAATAGCTTACCTTTGGTGCTACCGTTACTCCATCAGCCTTAGTAAAGTAGAACTCATTATAACCGCCACCATCGGCTGCTGACTTTACAATGTTCTGTATAATTTTGACTCCATTCTGATCCGTAAGCTCATAGCGGTTATTTCCCTCCTGTTCAGGAAGGATAGGATGCATAATCAGCGTATAGTCAGTGCCATCGATCCAGATATACCCGGTTCCATCGTCTCGGTATCGCATCATGCGGATATCTTCCTTCGCCCGCTCCCTGGCCTCCTGTTCTGTCATTTCCCCTTTCTGACTAAGCTCATAATAGCCCTGAAGAATGGCGATACAGGTCTGTACCTGTGATTTGATTTCCCTGTTATACCCCTGATTCATCGTTTCCTTATAGGTTTCAAGATGTGCTGATAAGGATTCCTCCAGATATCTGATCCCCAAAGTTCCCAGGCAAATCGATGTACCGGCCGCAAGAAGGAAAATAACCAAAATCAAAATAGTAGTCAGACTTTTTAATCTTATTTTTTTCTTATCTTTTGTTCCCTGCATCGTGACCTCCTATGAATTTTTTATTTATTGTAACATATTTAATAAATATTTAATATAACTTTACTGTATTTTTCATCGAATATCCTAATTTAGACTAATATTGATAAAGGCTTAAACAAACATAAAAAGGACCATCCTATGTTTTTAGACAAAAAAATAAACCGACCCACGGTCGATTTATCAATAGTAAGTACTTGCACAGGAATCTCCTTTCCTGTGTATTTTTAATATTCGAGCTTATATCCGATCCCTCTTTTATTTACCTCTTGATTACCCAGTAGTAACTATTCAGAATCTCATACCCAAAATCGCTGTTACACCAAATAAAAAAATCCTTGATTTCACAAGGATTTTTAGCAGGGGAAGAGGGATTCGAACCCCCGTGAACAGTTTTGGAGACTGTCATCCTGCCGCTGGATGATTCCCCTATTTTGTCTGGTGCTTACGCATCAACGAAGTTGATTATACCATAGCTGTGATAGATACGCAAGCACTTTTTCAAAGTATCAGGAGCTGTCAGGATATCGTCTAAATTAATTCCATGGCATCCCTTACAGAAGCCACGAAGATCAGCTTAATTCCTCTGACATCCCTTAAGCTGTCACGACAGGCCTCAGGAACGACACAGATCGTGAAGCCCAGCTTCTTTGCCTCCTGCACTCTTACGGCTGCCTGGGAAACTGCCCTTACCTCTCCGCTTAAGCCTACCTCTCCAAAGACCATCATCTTATCCTCCAAAGGGCGGTTCTTATAGCTGGAAACCAGTGCCATAACGATACCCAAATCCAATGCCGGTTCCTGAATCCTCATCCCTCCTGCAATATTGACATAAGCATCAGAGGAGGCAATCTGCAGTCCCACCCTTTTCTCCAGCACCGCCATAAGCAGATTCAGACGGTTAAAATCCGTTCCCGTAGCCTGTCTTCTGGGAATTCCGAAATTACTATGGCAAACCAATGCCTGAATCTCAATTAAAACCGGGCGGGTTCCCTCCATGGAACAGGCCACAACAGAGCCACTGGCTCCCTGAGGCTTTCCATTCAGCATGAATTCAGAGGGATTCTTTACCTCCACCAGTCCTTCCTGGCGCATTTCAAAAACACCGATTTCATTGGTTGAACCGAAGCGATTTTTCACCCCTCGTAAAATTCGATAGGAGGCGTGTCTGTCCCCTTCAAAATACAGTACCGTATCCACCATATGCTCCAGGACTCTCGGCCCGGCCACGGTTCCTTCCTTTGTCACATGACCCACGATAAAAACGGAGGTTGCACTTCCCTTGGCTAGCTGTAAGAGCACCCCTGTGGACTCCCTCACCTGGGAAACGCTTCCCGGAGCTGCCCCTACACCTTCGTTATACATGGTCTGTATGGAGTCGATAATGACCACCTGAGGCAGTATCCTTCTGATGGTTTCCTCAATAATATCCAGATTGGTTTCACAAAGCAGAAGCAAGTCATCACTAAACTCTCCCATCCGCATAGCACGCAGCTTGATCTGCTTTAACGATTCCTCACCGGAAATATAAAGTACCCTTCTTCCCTGTCCTGCCAGCTTCTGGCAGACCTGCAAAAGCAGGGTAGACTTACCGATTCCCGGATCTCCCCCTACCAGAATAAGAGAGCCGGGAATAATTCCTCCTCCAAGAACCCTGTCCAGTTCCCGTATCCCTGTTTCCATCCTGTCTTCCTTCACCAGGGAAACCTGAGACAGAGAGGAGGGCTCCTTCCTCTCCACTCTTATTTTGCTGCTTCCTGCCTTACCGGAAGAGGAAACCACTGTTTCCTCAACCATCGTGTTCCAGGCCTTGCAGCCGGGACACTGTCCCAGCCATTTGGCCGACTCAAAACCACATTCCTGGCAGAAAAAAACCGTACCTTTTTTTGCTTTTGCCATCCTTCCTCCATTTCGGAATATATATGCCTGCCCTGAACTGTTTTAAGCCCTGTGAATCTCTACCGTAACTGCATTTCCTTCAGATGGCTCTACGTTCACATTCAGCTTTCCTCCCAAATGGGTTTCCATAATTCCCATGGACTCTCCCTGAACAATGACCTCATAAGCAGTCTGTTCTGCCAACCCCAGAATAATCTGTGCATCCTCATCCGCTTCTACCTGAAAGGTAACTCCCTCTTCTGTTTCCCGAAAATGCTTTACGCTTGTTCCGGGTACCGATTCATATAAAAACATTCCGTTTTTTTCCAGCTTGGTCATGGTTTTGTAGGTTTTCACCTTAAGCAGGTCTCCCTGATAGGAAAAGTCTTCTGCCTTCGCCTTCTCCTCGAGCTTATGGTTTCCAAAGCTCAGGGTCTGATCCTGCTCAATTCGTATAATCTCTGCTGACATTTCTTTTGTCCTCCACTCTTCTCTCTGATTTGTACTCAACCCCTCATCCATCAGGATTTATTTTTCACCTTAAACTGTATCTTCTTTTCCTTCAGCCCTACGGTCACCTCATCACCGGCCTGGATATGACCGGCTAAAATCTCCTCTGCCAGAGGATCCTCCACTGCAGTCAATACACCTCTTTTTAAGGGGCGTGCTCCCATTTTGGCGTCTGCATGGCAGTCCACGATATATTGCTTTACTGCCGGTGTCACAGTAAGGCGGATATCCATCTGCTTTTTACAGCGATTGCTCAAATCGGTTAAAATAAGGCTGACGATCTGTTTCATTTCCTCTTTTGTCAACGGGTGGAATACCATAATTTCATCAATCCGGTTAAGGAACTCCGGCTTAAACAGCTTTTTCACTTCTTCCATCACGTTGTCTTTCATTCTCTGGTAGTCTTTATTCTGATCTCCACCGCTGCTGAAGCCCAGACTCTTAGGCTCCACAATACGATTGGCTCCTGCATTGGAGGTCATGATCAGAATGGTGTTTTTAAAGCTCACCTTTCTGCCCTTGGAATCCGTAATATGACCGTCATCCAATACCTGCAAAAGAACATTGAACACATCGGGATGTGCCTTTTCAATTTCATCGAACAGAACCACTGAATAGGGATTTTGTCTTACCTTTTCCGAAAGCTGTCCTCCCTCATCAAAACCCACATAGCCGGGAGGAGAGCCGATCATCTTAGATACCGAGTGACTCTCCATATATTCCGACATATCTACCCGGATAAGTGCGTCCTCTGATCCAAACATAGCTTCTGCCAATGCTTTGCTCAGCTCTGTTTTTCCCACGCCGGTAGGCCCCAGAAACAGAAAGGAACCAATGGGCTTTTTAGGATCCTGAAGTCCTACTCTGCCCCGGCGCATGGCCTTAGCTACTGCGGTAACTGCCTCCATCTGACCAATAACTCTCTGATGAAGAATGCTTTCCAGCTTCAGCAGCCTCTCGCTTTCTTTTTCAGCCAGTTTTTTTACCGGTATTTTGGTCCAACTGGAGACTACCTCTGCAATATTCTCCTCTGTAACCACACCGGGGTGAGCTGCTTCTCTTCGAGCCAGTGCCTTCTGCTGTCTGTCCAGCTTTTCCCTGAGCTTTACCTGCTGACGCTTACAGGCTCCGGCCCGGGCATAGTCCTGAGCCTTAATCTGCTCCTCAATCTGCTCTCCCAAGGTCTGAATCTCTTCCTCCAGCTTGCGGATACTCTCCGGCTTAGCTGCCTGACCAAGGCTTAAAGCTGCTGACGCCTCATCAAGTAAATCAATGGCCTTATCCGGCAAATTACGGTCATTAATATAGCGTTCGGAAAGCTGTACTGCAGCCAGGACAGCCTCATGACTGATCGCCACATGATGATGCTTCTCGTACTGTCCCTTAATTCCCTCCAAAATCGCTACCGCTTCTTCGGCAGTAGGCTCCTCCACCGTAACCGGCTGAAAACGTCTTTCTAAAGCTGCATCTTTCTCAATGTATCGCCGGTACTCCCCTATAGTGGTCGCTCCAATCATCTGCAGCTCCCCTCTGGCAAGAGCCGGCTTTAAAATATTCGATGCATCGATGGCTCCCTCAGCTCCTCCGGCACCAATCAGGGTGTGTATCTCATCCATAAACAGAAGGACATTTCCCTCTTCCCTGACTTCCCGCATCAGCCTCTTAATGCGTTCTTCAAATTCACCCCTGTATTTGCTTCCTGCCACCATACCGGATAAGTCCAGGGTCAGAAGTCTTTTATTTTTCATGGAAGGCGGTACATTCCCTTCCACGATTCTCTGTGCAAGGCCTTCGGCAATAGCAGTTTTTCCTACTCCCGGTTCGCCTACCAGACAGGGGTTATTTTTGGTTCTCCTGCTGAGAATCTGAATCACTCGCTGAATCTGACTTTCTCTGCCGACAACCTTATCCAGTCCTCCCTCTCTGGCAAGAGCCGTTAAGTCCCTGCTATACTGCTCCAGTGCAGAATTTTCCTTCCTCTTAGTGCTTCTTTTTGCCAAATCCTCCTTATACAGGCTTCCTTCCTCACCTATGGCCACCAGTAAATCCACATATAGCTTCTGGGGCTGAAATCCCAATGTATTCAGCAGACGGAAGGCCACATTGTCTCCCTCTTTAATAATTCCCATCAGGATATGTTCGGTTCCCGTCAAGGCAGAATGAAATCTGGCTGCCAGTGCATGGCTTTCCTCCAATACAGCCAGTGCACGGGGAGAATATCCGTTTTTTTCTTTCGTCAAAAGATCCGTTTCAGGGGCAATCAAATCCTGAATCACTTCCAGGACTTCCTTGGGATCCACTCCGTTCTCCAGAAGAACCTGGGCCGCCACTCCGGTACCCTCCTCAGCCAGCCCTACCAGGATATGCTCTGTTCCCACATATGGCTGGTGCAGCTTGCAGGCTGCTTTTTGGGCAAGTACCAACGCTGTTTTAGCCTTATCTGTAAACTGTCCCTGCATACTATCCTCCTACTTCCAATGTCCTTTATACTTCGGAAATGCCCTACCCATTATAGCTGTCATAAATCTCATCCATAAGAGTGTGCATTTCCTCACGGGAAATATTTTTACATCTTCCCTTTGCAATGATCACCTTCATCTCTTCCTTCATTTTGGCTTTGGCCTGAATTTTATCGGTGTCCAGAGCAATTACTGCACCATGCCTTCTATCCACCTTTAAAAAGCCTTCCTGACGCAGCACAGAATATGCCTTATTTACCGTATGCATATTAATTCCGATCTCGTCTGCCAACTGACGCACCGAGGGCAAGGATTGACCCTCCTGAAAATGAGAAGCTGCTATACCAAGAATAATCTGGTTTCTCAACTGAATATATAAGGCTTCATCACTGTTAAAATCAATTTCAATGTACATCATATTGAATTCCTCCTGTATTCCTGTCTACAAGTTTATAAATCCAAAAATTCAAATTCCATATCATCATCCAACTCCAGAAAATCCTTAGACTGCCATGCCTTGTTTCCCTTTGTCTGGGGGCTTTCCCTTTCTTCTGTTCTGGAACTCCTGGGCCGGGAGACTGTTCTTGTCTCCTGCTTCTGTTCGCTTCGTTTGCTTAAGCGGGATTTCAGGGGCCTTACCGGAAGCTCATCCTCTTCCTCGTCATCTTCCTCCTCTTCTTCCTCGTCTTCATCCTCCTCATATTCTTCATAGGAATCATGGAATTTAAACAGTAAGACAGTAACCGCTACAACCAGTAAAACCAGAACAACTGCCATGGCAATAATAATAATTTTCATGGTTGAAATCTGTTTGTTTTCCGTCTGAGAGTTTTCCTGTATCTGTGCTACTGCATTCAACAGCTCAGTCAGGCTCTGGCTGGTTCCATTGATCTGATCAAAGAGATACCAGTCTCCTTCTCCTGCTTCATTCTCCATATATTTCAAATAATAATCCTCATTCACCGGTGCTGCTTCCGGCTCCTGATCTATCGCTTCCACAGGTTCTTCCGGCTGAGGCTGTGAAGCTGCCGTTTCCAGCACCTCCAGAAAATCTTCCCGGATGAATCCGTTTACCGCTGTACCACCTTCATTAAAGCTGACCTGATACCATAATTTACCTTCTGAATCAGTAGCCTCTCCGGATACCGTCACCTGGATGTTACCGGGTGCACTTCCTGCTACATCATAGTTTGTACCTGCTCCTTTTCTGACTCTTACCTGTTCTTTCACTTTTGCAGTCAACACCTGTGAGGAGTTGACAGAAAGCACTGCACCTTCCTCCTGGTCGGCATTATTTTCCTGACCTCCGGTGTTTTCCTGTGTCGTCACTGTGGTATTCCCACCGCTTCCTACAACGGTTTTATTGCCTCCGGAGGCCTCAACCATCAAAGCCGGCTCATGCTTCCAAAGTATTGCAGAAAATACCAGGGCAAGTAAAACTGCTGCCATACGAAAGGATTTTATTCTTTTTGTTTCTTGTTTCAACATATGCTCTCCTTATCTTTTCTTATGCTCCCTTCTGGTCAGACCTCATCAATGGCCTTTCCAATATCGTTACGCATATACTTATTCTCAAAGTCTACCCATTTTACTGCTTCATAAGCATTTTTACGAGCCTCCTTTAATTCTTTTCCTTTAGCTGTAATCCCCAGAACCCTTCCGCCATTGGTCACGATTCCTTCTTCCGTTTTCTTGGTTCCTGCATGAAAACAGTAATAGCCTTCTTTTCCTTCAAAGGTCTCCAGTCCTCGAATCAGTTTTCCTTTTTCGTATTCCAGCGGATAACCCTCAGAGGCCAGCACAACACAAACGGCTGCATTATCCTCAAATTCCAGTTCAATATTCTCCAGTGTACCAGCCAGACATGCCTCCATTACTTCAATTAAATCATTCTTCATTCTGGGCAGCACCACTTGAGCCTCCGGATCCCCGAAACGGGCATTATATTCCAGTACCCTGGGCCCCTGGGAGGTGAGCATCAGGCCAAAGAAGATGATTCCCTTAAACGGCCTTCCCTCGGCTGCCATGGCATCCACCGTTGCCTGATAAATGTACTTTCGACAGAAATCATCCACCTCTTTCGTATAAAACGGACTGGGAGAAAAGGTTCCCATTCCTCCCGTGTTCAGACCCTTATCTCCATCCTTGGCCCGCTTGTGATCCTGGGCTGAGGTCATGGGCTTAATCGTCTTTCCATCTACAAAGGCCAGTACAGACACCTCCCGCCCGGTCATAAATTCTTCAATTACCATGCGGTTTCCTGCAGTGCCAAACTGCTTATCCAGCATGATGCTTTTTACCCCTTCCAGGGCTTCTTCCAGAGAATTGCAGATTAATACACCTTTTCCCAGAGCCAATCCGTCAGCCTTTAATACGATGGGAAAGCTGCTTGTTTTTAAATATTCCATTGCTTTAACGGGATCATCGAAGGTCTCGTAGGCCGCAGTAGGAATGTGATATTTTTTCATCAACTCCTTGGAAAAGGCTTTGCTGCCTTCCAGAATCGCCGCATTTTTCCTGGGGCCAAAGGCAGGAATACCGGCTTCCTCCATGCAGTCCACCAATCCCCCTACCAGCGGGTCATCCATACCCACAATGACCAGATCAATTGCTTTCTCCTTTGCAAAGCTGACCAGCCTTTCAAATTCCATTGCCCCAATAGGAACACATTCTGCAAGCTGGCTGATGCCTCCATTCCCCGGTGCACAGTACAGCTTGCTGACTCTCTTATTCTTTATGACGCTGGCAGCAATGGCGTGCTCTCTGCCTCCACTACCCACAATTAATACCTTCATCGCTTTAACCCTTCCTGTTCTTCTCCTATCCTGATTCTACCCTGCGCTATCTCCTGAATGACCTGGGGCAGGATGATCCATTCTGCCTCCTCCATAACTCTTCGCTGCAGACTCTCAGGTGTATCTCCTTCCTTTACCTCTACTGCCTTCTGGCAGAGGATCGGGCCGGTATCCGTTCCCTCATCCACAAAATGAACCGTTGCACCGGTGATCTTCACCCCCCGTCTCAGGGCACCCTCATGAACCTTCAATCCATAAAAGCCCGTACCACAAAAGGAGGGGATCAAAGAAGGGTGAATATTAATGATTCTTCCTGCAAATTCCTTTACCATCCGAGGTGGAATATTGACCAGAAAGCCTGCCAGTACGATCAGATCCGGTTTGAGCCTTTTCATTTTTTCACAAAAAGCCTGATTAAATTCCTCCCGGGTATCGTAATCCTTGGGGGACAGACAGATTCCGTCTATGCCTGCCATTTCAGCCCGCTTTAAGCCATAGGCACTGGCATTATTCGAAACCACTGCCAGTATCCGGCTGTCCTGTATCCGGCCCTCCTTCATAGCATCCAGAATAGCCTGCAGGTTGGTGCCTCCCCCGGAAACACAAACTACCATATTCAGCATAAGGTAACTCCTTTATCTCCTGCTTCAATGTGACCGATTACAAAGGGGGTTTCTCCTGCCTTTCTGATCGCCTCCAGAGCCTTCTCTGTCTCTTCAGGCTCTACAGCAATAACCATTCCTATTCCCATGTTATAGGTATTGTACATCATTTCCTCTTCCAGTTCACCTGTTTTTTGCAATAAGGTAAAAATTGGAGGGATAGGATAGCTGTTCTTTTCTACCACTGCTCTCACTCCTTCTGGAAGCATTCTGGGAATATTCTCATAAAAGCCGCCGCCCGTAATATGACTGCAGGCCTTTATCCTCACCCCTGCTTCCTTAACACTGCGCAGCGCTCTGACATAGATTTTCGTGGGTGCCAGCAAGGCCTCACCCAAGGTACAGCCCAATTCTTCATACCGGGTATCCAGACTCTCCCTGGTCATGGCAAATACCTTACGCACCAGAGAAAAGCCATTGCTATGTACCCCCGAAGAGGCCATTCCAATCAGCACATCGCCGGGCTTAAGAGTTTTCCCTGTAATCAGATCCTTTTCGTCTACTATACCAACAGCAAAGCCTGCCAAATCGTATTCATCCTCCGGATAAAAGCCCGGCATTTCCGCAGTTTCACCGCCGATCAGGGCTGCACCGGACTGTACACAGCCCTCAGCCACACCTTTGACAATAGTGGCAATCTTTTCGGGGTAATTCTTCCCACAGGCGATATAATCCAAAAAGAACAATGGCTCCCCTCCTGCACAGGCAATGTCATTGACACACATGGCCACACAGTCAATTCCTATGGTATCGTGTTTGTCCAACAGAAATGCCAGTTTCAGCTTGGTACCCACACCGTCGGTGCCGGAAACCAATGTGGGTTTTTCCATTCCTTTAAATTTTTCCATGGAAAAAGCGCCTGAAAATCCTCCAATGCCACCCAAAACTTCAGGGCGCATGGTAGCTTTTACGTGCTTTTTCATCAATTCCACTGCCTGGTAGCCTGCTTCGATATCTACACCTGCTTTTTTGTAGTCCATGGTGACTCTCCTTTTATCTCTTTATCATCCTTATTTAATCTATTTGTAATTCTTATATCCAACCTCCTGAAGTCTGGCATCCTTTTTCTGAACACTCTCCTTCAGATGAATCGTATAATCCTTCAGCTTCTGTAAAAGCGCAGCATCAGAGACAGCAAGAATCTTCGCCGCCAGAAGTCCTGCATTAGCTCCTCCGTTGATGGCCACTGTGGCTACCGGAATACCGGAGGGCATCTGTACGATAGAATACAGAGAATCCCTGCCTCCCAGGGAAGAGGTATGCATGGGAATTCCGATTACCGGCATGGGAAAAATTGCTGCACACATTCCCGGCAGATGAGCTGCCATACCTGCTCCGGCTATGATCACCTTAATCCCTCTTTCCTCGGCAGTTTTGGCATATTCAAAAAACACCTCCGGCTCACGGTGTGCGGAAATGATATTCATCTCATAGTCAATCCCCAGCTCCTCCAGAATATCTGCTGCTTTTGCCATAACAGGCATATCTGAATCACTGCCCATCACAATTCCAACCATCTTGCTTTCCTCCTAACTTTTATTCAACTGATTACTGCTCTTTCTTCATCGGCTCGGTAAGGCTTTTACTCCGAGCCGCTATTACCATTGTACTGGAATAAAGTCTATTCGTCAAAGGGCTTATTCAATTCTTCACAGGCCGGGAGCACAAATCTTCCCTGCCGGATAATCGGATGGCTTTCTCCGTTTCTCTCTACTGCTGCCAAAAGCCCCAGCTCATCATAGGGGATAGTAATATCCGTATGGCAGTTAAAGTAGGCCTCCCCGGGCTTCTCATGGCGTTTAGCCGAGCATTCATTCTCCTTGGCCATAATCTTCCTGCCGTCAGGATTATAGGTAGTCTTCTCTTCCTCCCAGGAATAGCAGGTATCTCCAATGGCAAAATGAGGACCTGTTTTTTCTGCGATCAGGATCGGCAACAGCTTCTCCATATTGTATCTTCTGGCTGCCATATAAGCCGTGGTATTGGTTCCGATGGCAAACTCGCCCATAGGAAGACTGTCATGGTGATGAAGCAGCTTTTCTTTAATCAGCCTTCTGCCCTCCTCCTGAGCAGGGAAATTATCACAGCCATAATCTACGATCATTCCCTCCCTGAAGGCGAGTCTGAGATTACGATACTCTACACCATTTAAAAATACCCGGGGCACGTGTAAAAGCCCTTCGGTACCTTTGAGCCTTGGAGAGGTAAAGACTTCACCCACGGGAATATTTACGTCTGCCACACAGTTTTCGAAATTCGTCTGACAGGTTCTGTCCTCCAGTTCATGGAGGGCTACCCGAAGCCGGGTTTCATTTTCTCCACATCCTTCAATATCCACATATTCTGCCAGATCCAACACATCGATAATGGCCTGCTGGCAATCCAAATAGAGCTGATTGTCCAGCGTATTCAAAGCTATGGTCTCCCGGAAGATTGCCTCAAAATCCTTTCCGATGGCAGGACAGGGAAAAGCAATAATGGTAAAACTCCTTTCCTCCCGGTTCACGTATTCATTTAATAGCCGGCTGGCCCTGGTCTGATACTCTACCTCCTGCTTCTGCCTTTTTTCCTCCAGGCGGAGATTGGCCTTTTTTGTTTGAGGAGTAAAAGGGAGCTCTCCGAAGCTCTCAATCACAGCCGGGCCGCCCATCACCCCGGCCTCTTCCTTAACCGTCTCCAATACCTGCCGATAAGCCTCCAGCTTACGATTCAGAAAACGGCTGTTATAATATAATGCCTTATCATATTCATGGTCATATTCAAACTGCTTATTGGCGGCGGTAGAGCTGAAGCCGCTTTTGTACAGTCTTCTTCCTGCTAAAAAGCTGACCGGTGCCCGATAGAGAATGGGAGTCAGCCCCATGGCCCGGAAATTTTCCATTGCCATTTTTACCATTCTCTCCATTCCCAGAGGATAGATTACGTTTACCGTCTTTTTAATCGTAATATCCTTTCCGGTGGCCGCAAAGCCCTGACGATACCCTTCTGTATAGGTGTCTGCCATTTTTCGTACCGTTTCCTCCGGCAGCCGATTCAGATACTCTGCCAGCAAAAGCTCATTCTCACTGACATATTCTCCATATGCGTATAAATAACGGAGATCGGCAATATCTGTTCTGTCAAGCAGCCTGCCTGCCCAGTTTTCCTTAGGATCAAACTGTGCCTGTACCTCCTGCCCTAAAATCTCTTCCTGATAGTCATGGGCAAACCAAAAATAAATATCCCGAAGAGTCGGGTATTCCGGCAGTCCGGCTTTGCCGCTTTCCAGGAAGACTCCGTAGATTTCCAGAAAAAGCTCCAATCGGATAACCACTGCTGCCAGCCTGTTTTCATAAAGATAAACCGGAATACTGTAAAGCTCTGCATAAAGAGCGGAAAGAAGCTGCCCATAGTCCTTTCCCAACAGTTCTTCGGCTCTGGCGGGATTAGCAAAGCTGTTTTCGTAATTTCCCGGAAGAATATCTTCATAAATTGCCCTGTTCTGTTCCTTTAATTCTTCCAGTCCAAGGAGATTCAGCTTCCCCTCCTCCAGCCTTTTTTTCTCCTGCTCCAAAGCCAGCAAAAAGCTGCTCACCTGCTCAAAATAAGCCTGAAAAGCCCCTTCCAGCCTCTTTTCTTCTTTAATCTCCCTGATCCGCTCCAGGGCAAGCAAAAAACGTTCCTTCATCATTTAAACTCCTTGCATATCTATTCCCAATTATATTCCATAGGCTCCCGCATACAGGATCGCACTGATTATTACCAGCCCCAGAAAATTCAAGGCAATTCCCAGATAAACGAAGAACCCGAAACGGTCGGTCTCCCTTTTTGCCAAAAAGCCTAACACCAGACCAATAATGAAAAAGCAGGTTGCCACAAAGCCTACCATTCCCATGCTGCCATTCGCCTCTCCTCTGGCCTCATAGGTCTGATAAACGGCAAGTCCCAGAGAAGCAAGGGAAATGATCCCCAGAATAACCGACATGATCCCTTTTATGGGATGCTTTTTATTGGTAAACATATAATTCTTCTTTTTTTCCATGGGTTTTCCTTCTTTTTCCTCTATTTGAAATAAGACTGCCACAGCAAGAACCTATTTGTGGACAGTCTTCTCTTTCGTTTTATCTCACCCCATACCTGGCGTAATACTCATCAATGGCCTGCTTCATGGCGTCATCAATCAATATATTCCCCTGGCAGGGTCTGTTATACAGATATTCCACTACCTCATACATGGAAACGATGGCATTGGTCTCAAAGCCGTATAGCTCCTTTATCTCCTCCAATGCACTTTTTTCCCCTTTTCCCCTCTCACAACGATTCAAGGATACCATCAGCCCCCTGATGCTTACCCTGGCCTGAGCCTGAATAATGGGAAAGGTTTCTTCAATAGACTTTCCCGAGGTGGTTACATCCTCAATGATAACCACTCTGTCACCATCTTTGAGGCTGCTTCCCAAAAGTATCCCGGTATCCCCATGATCCTTCATCTCTTTACGGTTGGAGCAATAGCGAATCTCCTTCCCATAAAGCTCGCTATAGGCCATGGTAGTGGCCACACTGAGGGGAATTCCCTTATAGGCAGGCCCAAACAGAACGTCAAAATCATCCCCGTATTGGTTGTGAATGGCTTTGGCATAATATTCTCCCAGCCTGCGTAGCTGCGTTCCTGTCACATAAGCTCCCGCATTCATGAAAAAGGGAGATTTTCTTCCGCTTTTTAACGTAAACTCACCAAAGCTCAGCACCTTGGCTTCCACCATAAATTCGATAAACTCTTTTTTGTAGCTTTCCATTCTATTGTTTCCCCTTATTTTAAGCCATTCTTAGGCATTTGCAATTGTCAATTTCAGCGCTGCTGTACCAAAACTGTGCATCTGCATATTCCCCGATTTGTCTTGACCTTTCATCCTGTTCCAATCCAAGAAGATAAGCGTAGATACACTCGAAAAAGTATATCATCAAACCCTTGTTTTTTCAACTGACAAATCGCCTTATTTATGTTTTCTATAACTGTTTTTTGTTCATCTGTATTAGCAGCAACAAAATTTATGGTGAGTCAAAGGTAATCGCAATCGTTTCTGTCCAGTACTCATTCCGATAGATGTCCTGCAGATAATAGCAGATCTCAGTGGGATACTCTCCCATCTCCTCATAGGTCACCTGCAGCTCCCCCTGCACCGTCAGGGAATCGGTCTGGAATCCATAAAGGAGCTGGTACTGCGTTACGAGGGAAGTATTGACATCTATCCTCTTGATGATGTTTTTCGTGTGGGAATAATCCTTCCCTCCTGCCATATTATGTCGTAGGTGCTTCTTGCTTTTTCCGTTTTTTCCCAAAAAATATTTTGTACACAAAATACCCGACCATAGCTCCCAGTGTATTCAATAGGATATCGTCTACATCGAAAGCCCCGAAGGCACTGAATAATTGGAAAAATTCGATACCCAGCACCAGAATCAGACTCCATAGGAGTACCCTCCACCAGCTTCTGCATTGTCCAAAGCACAAGGGAAGCAGATAGCCAAAGGGAATAAAGGCCAAAATATTGCCAAACAGATTCTGAAAGCCATTCAGTCTGGGATAGTAGCGTATATACATACGAATGCTTTTGCCCAGCGTGAAGTTGGCTGTAGACAGCCCTTCCAGAATCACGCCTTTTTCCCAGGTCTTAACGATTCCCATCAGGTAGTCCCATGGATATTTAAAAATTACCAGTTTAATGAGCACAATAATATAGAAAAAAAAGAAAAGAGTTAGAAGTCGTTTCTTTTTCTTTTCCTGCATAATCCTTCCCCTGTAAATTAATGATAAAATACTTCCATCAGGGCAAGCCCCTGAGCCGGAGCAAGAAAACCGGTTCTCGCCCTCTCTCCTGTTCGGAAGGCTTCCGGAATACTTTCAGGGCTTCTCTGCCCACTTCCGATTTCCAATAGCGTTCCTACCATAATCCGAACCATATGGTATAAAAAGCCATCTCCCTTAAAGGTAAACTGCCACTCCTCACCGATTCGTTTAAGCTGGATTTCCTCAATGGTTCTTATGGTGGACTTCTTCCCATTTTTTTTGGCTGTAAAGGCCTTAAAATCATGGGCGCCCTGAAGATATCCCATAGCTTCTCTGATGGCCTCTTCATCCAGCTTTTCAGGATAAACGGCCACATATCTTCTTTCAAATATATGGGGAAGGGTGCTGTTTAATACCCGATATCGGTAAACCTTTCCTACTGCATTCAATCGGGCATGGAAGCGTTCTCCGGCTTCCTTCACCTCCAGCACCCCAATATCCTCCGGCAGATACCTGTTCATATAGTCCCGAATCTCCTCCGGTGTTTTATCGGTACTGCCCAAAAAGCTGATCACCTGTCCATAGGCATGAACTCCCGCATCCGTTCTCCCACTGGCATGAACCTCCACCTTCTCCCCAAACATTCGGGTAAGCAATGCTTCCAGCTTCCCCTGAATGGTATTCTCTGTGGTGGTCTGTTTCTGCCAGCCCTGATAGCGTGTTCCCTCATACTGTAAAATTGCCTTATAATTCTTGACCATTATTCCTCTCATCTTGTTGTTCCAATGGCATTTCAGATCGATCTGCTGTTTCCACTTCCTCTTTTTCCAGCATTCTGAACCGGTTGAAGCCCTGCCAGAGCATGGCAAGGCTGCGCTTCGTATTATCAAAAAATCCTGCCTCGTTCATGGTTTCTACTAAAATTCCCAGCGGTACTGCCACGATCATTCCAATCATTCCTGCCAGTCGATAGCCTGCATATAATAGAATCAGCGTAGGTATGGGCGGCATACCGATAGAATCTCCTACAATTTTGGGCTGAATAATCTGACGGGTCAATTGCCCCACTCCCCAAATAGCCAAAAGCCCGATACCAAAGGTATACTGACCGCTTAGAAACTTGATTACCGCCCAGGGCATCAATACTGCCCCGGTACCAAAAATGGGAAGAATATCCAAAAGGGCAATTCCAAAAGCAATGAGGAAGCCATACTGGATTTTCAAAAGCATTAATCCGATGACCAGGATCAGATAGATCCACACCTCGATTTTTAACTGTGCCTTGAAGTATCCTCCTATTGCCCCCAACAGGGTTTTTTTCATTAATCTTCCCTTTTCTCTTAAGCCCTCCGAAAAATGACGGCTTACAAACACTCCAAAATACTCCTTTTCCGCCACAAAAAAATAGGCTGAAAGAAGACACATAATCACTGCCACCAGGATGCTGGGAATATTTTTGGCCAGATTGCCCACTGCACCTACCGTAGGTACGCTGAGCTGACCAATAAAGCTGCTCAGATTTTGTCCCAGATTATTTCCAAACTCCTCCACCTGACGTACCACACTATCCGGCAGACGGTCAATAACGCCTGCCCAGTTGGTGGCAATATTGGCAAAGTCCTTCTCCATGGATTCCCAGATTTCAGGCAGACTGGTAAACAGGCCATAGCCTTCCTCAAGCAGCTTGACACCGACTCCATAAATTACCAGGCAAATTCCTGCAATAACCGCCACTATCACCAAGGCTGAGCCGGCTTTTCGCTTCATCTTGATTTTATCCTCAAAAAAACGCACCAGGGGATTGGCCATCAGAGAAAGCAGCCAGCCGATAATAAAGGGCATGAACAGTCCCAGTATCTTGGGAAGAATCCAGATACAGGCAACTACCACTGCCATGGCAAACCCCACATTGGTCAGGGCTTTTAAATATTTTTGAGGCATCCTACTCATCCTTTCCTCCATTTCAAAGTGTCTTAAGCTGAGGATTACAAGCCGCTTCTTAAATTCCGCTCTGTAATTCTCCCTCCTCTAAAAGAGAATCCAATAGCGCATAGATTTCTTCCCTTCCCTGCTTGGTCTGGGAGGAGAAGGGAATAATCTGTGTTCCAGGCACTACCTTAAGGCCGTTTTTAATCATTTTTATATGCTTGTCCTTCTGGCTGCGGTTTATCTTATCCAGCTTTGTAGCAATAATCACCGGCCGAAAGCCCTGATTTAGTATCCAGCGATACATCTGCTGATCATTGGCTCCCGGCTCGTGACGGATATCGATCAGTAAAAAAATCGTTTTCAATTGTTTGGATCGATGAAGATAGCGCTCGATCATCCTTCCCCATTTTTCCTTTTCACTGACACTGACTCTGGCATATCCATAGCCGGGTAAATCCACGAAGTACAACTGACTGTTTATATTATAGAAATTAATGGTTTGGGTCTTTCCCGGCTGTGAGCTGGTTCTTGCCAGTCCTTTGCGATTCATCAGCGCATTGATCAGAGATGACTTTCCCACATTGCTTTTTCCCGCAAAAGCCACCTCCGGCAGGGTATTTTCCGGCAAGGTGCTGGTAATTCCACAGACAGTCTCCAAATTTACCTGTTTAATAACCATCATTACCTCCACCTTCTCTTTGCGGCTCTGTTTTCACAAATGCCTGCTCTACCACCTGAGTCATATTCTCTACCAGAATGATCTCCAGTCCTCCTTTGATTTCCTGGGGAATCTCTTCAATATCCTTTTCATTTTTCCGGGGAACCAGTACCGTCTTTACTCCCGCTGTTTTGGCAGCAAGAATTTTTTCCTTTAATCCTCCAATGGGAAGCACTCTTCCTCGCAGGGTGATCTCTCCCGTCATTGCCACATCTGCTCTCACCGGAGTACCGGTAATGGCAGACAGCAATGCCGTTGCCATGGTAATCCCGGCAGAAGGCCCATCCTTTGGAACTGCCCCTTCGGGGATGTGAATATGAAAATCCTGCTTTTTAAATACTTCCTGAGCAATATGATACTGCTTGCTTACTGAACGAACGAAGCTGACTGCAGTACGGGCCGACTCCTTCATGACATTTCCCATCTGCCCTGTTAATTCCACGGCACCTTTGCCGGGCATCATATTCACTTCGATCTGCAGGGTATCCCCGCCTACACTGGTCCAGGCCAGCCCTCTGACGATTCCCACCTCATCCTTTTCATTGATCTTGTCCAGCGTATATTTCTTCTTTCCTAAATACTTCCCTAAATTGGTCCCTGTAATACGGATTTTTTTGTCTTTGTTCTTTAAAATTTCTCTTGCCGCTTTCCGGCAGACGGTTCCGATCTGTCTTTCCAGCCCCCGAACTCCGGCCTCCCTGGTATAGAATTGAATCATATCCTTCAAGGCTCTGTCACTGAAGTTTAGCTGTCCCTTAGGAATTCCGCTTTTCACTAACTGCTTTTCTGCCAAATGCTCTTTGGCAATATGGAATTTTTCATTGGCGGTATAGCTGGTCACCTCAATGATTTCCATTCGATCCAGCAAAGGCCTTGGAATAGTGCCAGTAGAGTTGGCCGTAGCAATAAAAAATACCTGAGACAAATCTACGGGAATTTCCACATAGTGATCCCTGAAATGACTGTTCTGCTCCCCATCCAGTACCTCCAGAAGGGCAGAAAAGGTATCTCCCTTATAATCGTTGCTGACCTTGTCAATTTCATCCAAAAGCATCAGGGGATTCTTAACTCCCGCCTGCTTCAGGCCGCTCACGATCCTTCCCGGCATGGCTCCTACATAGGTTCTTCTGTGGCCCCGGATTTCCGCTTCATCCCGAACGCCTCCCAGACAAATCCTTACATACTTCTTATGCAGCGCCTCTGCCACACTTCTGGCAATAGAGGTCTTTCCTGTCCCCGGAGGGCCAACCAGACAAAGAATAGAGCTGTCTCCTCTTTTGTTCAGGGCACGGACAGCCAAAAATTCCAGAATTCTTTCCTTCACCTGCTCCAAGCCATAATGATCCTCATTCAGCTTCTTTTCTGCCCCGTCTAAATCCAGATTATCCTTGCCCATTTTGTCCCAGGGCAGCTCCAACAGGGTTTCAATGTAGCCCCGTTCCACTGACATTTCCGAACTATGAGGGGAAAGGTTTTTAAAGCGGCTGATTTCCTTAGTGATTTTTTCTTTCACCTCTGCGGAGGCCTTCAGCTTATGCAGAGCTTCCTCAAAACGCTCTGCATCAGAAAGTTCTCCTTCCTCCCCCAGCTCCTTACGAATATACTTTAGCTGCTCCCTGAGTAAAAACTCCTTCTGATTTTCCTCTACCTTATCCCGTACTACCTCCGTAAGCCTGTTTTTCAGCTTGCCGATTTCAATTTCCTTGGCTAATATCCCCACCATCTCACGGTATCGCTCTTCTATTTCCAGGGTTTCCAGAATAAGCTGTTTTTTTTCATAATTAACAGGCAGATTAATGGCTATCTGATCCAGTAAATGAGACAAATTGGTCAGTTTATCTACCTGAGAGGAAAGGCTTTTCCCGATTTTGGGATAATAAATCATAAATTCAGCCAGAATTTCCTTTAAGTGTCGGATCATGGCCTCTTCCTCATTGGAGAATTCCTCTGTTTCCTGCTTTGGCGCTTCTTCCTCCAGATTAAGCACCTCTGCCTGAAGGTATTCATCCTTCTCTCCTCTGCCGGAAACCACCTCCAGACCCATCAGTCTGCCTCTGCTGACTCCCTCTACCAACACTCTGACCAGACCTCCCGGCAGCTTACTGATCTGCTTGACCACAGCCATGGTGCCTATGGTATACAAATCTTCCATTTTGGGTTCTTCCACTTCCTGATTTTTCTGGGTAATTAAAAACAACCTTTGCTCTTCCATCAGAGCCTGCTGAACTGCCAGAATCGACCTGTCCCGACTTAGATCAAAATGAATGATCATATGGGGAAAAATGGTCAATCCCCTAAGTGCCACTGCGGGCATAACATCTCGTAATTGTAAATCCTTTTCTTCCATAGCTATATCTCTTATATCCTTTTAAAAAAGCTGTCACACCAGAAGATATGATGTGACAGCCTCTTTAAGCTTCTCCTTCTTTTTGGCTTACCGGTGTACCACCAGAGGTTGGCTTTTTCCCTCCACTGCATCTTTGGTAATTTTACATTCCAGAATCGTTTCATCCGAAGGAATTCGATACATCACATCCATCATGACCTTCTCCATTATAGAACGAAGGCCTCTGGCTCCGGTTTTCCTCTCAACCGCCAGCTCGGCAATAGCATCAATGGCATCATCCGTAAAGCTTAATACCACATTGTCGTATTGAAACAGCTTCTTATACTGTTTAATTAATGCATTCCTGGGCTGCGTCAAAATCCGAATCAGTGATTCCTTATCCAAGCCTTCCAGCGATACGCTAATCGGCACACGGCCGATAAACTCAGGAATCAGCCCATATTTCACCAAATCCTGCGGCGTTACCTGAGCCAGCAGCTCCCCTATTTCATGGGTATTTTTCGTCGTTACCTCGGTATTAAAGCCTATTGTCTTTCTGTCCAGTCTGGTTTCAATAATTTTCTCCAGACCATCAAAAGCACCTCCGCAAATAAACAGGATATTGGAGGTGTCTACCTGAATCAGTTCCTGATGGGGGTGCTTTCTTCCGCCCTGCGGAGGCACACTGGCCATCGTACCCTCCACGATCTTTAACAGGGCCTGCTGTACGCCTTCCCCAGATACATCACGGGTAATCGAAACATTCTCACCTTTCTTGGTGATTTTATCAATTTCATCGATATAAATAATTCCCTTTTGTGCTCTTTCCACATTATAGTCTGCTGCCTGCAAGAGCTTAAGAAGAATGTTCTCCACATCTTCTCCCACATAGCCTGCCTCTGTCAGGGTTGTGGCATCAGCAATAGCAAAAGGCACATTAATAATTTTGGCCAGGGTCTGCGCCAGATAAGTCTTTCCGGAGCCGGTAGGCCCAATCATAATGATGTTGCTTTTCTGCAGCTCCACATCATCCTCGTCTTTTTTTACCGTAATCCGTTTATAATGATTATAGACTGCTACCGACAGTACCTTCTTGGCATCCTCCTGACCAATTACATATTCATCCAGATGCTCCTTGATTTCCACCGGCTTGAGCAGATTAATCTCTTCGCTGCCTTGCAGCTCTTCTTCCTCTTCGTATTCCTCTTCAATAATGTCTGCACAAATGTCCACGCATTCATCGCAGATATATACCCCGGAAGGTCCCGCTATCAGTTTGCGTACCTGATCCTGAGTTTTATTGCAAAAGGAACACCTCACCTCTGAATTCTTTGCCATATTTTTTCCATCCTGCTGCTTTAGCAGCCTTTTCATTAACTCTATTCTTTAACTCTATTCCTTATTTCCCTTCAGCAATCTCACTGTGGGAAACAAAAATGGAATCTACCAGGCCATATGCCTTCGCTTCTTCTGCACTTTTCCAGTTGTCTCTTTCGGTATCACGGGCAATAGTATCGTAATCCTGTCCGGTATTCTGAGCCAGAATACGATTCAGCTTCTCCTTGGTTTTCAGAATATGCTTGGCAGCAATCTCAATTTCTGTTGCCTGCCCCTGGGCACCGCCTAAAGGCTGATGAATCATGATTTCTGCATTGGGCAGGGCATACCGCTTCCCTTTGGCGCCGCCGGCAAGCAAAAATGCTCCCATACTGGCTGCCATACCGATGCAAACGGTGGACACATCACACTTAATAAAGTTCATGGTATCATAAATAGCCATTCCTGCCGTTACTGAGCCACCGGGGCTGTTGATGTACAGATGAATGTCCTTTTCAGGATCCTCTGCTTCCAGAAAAAGCAACTGTGCTACGACCAGCGATGCGGTTACTTCGTTAACCTCTTCTCCCAGAAAAATAATTCTTTCCTTTAATAATCTTGAATAAATGTCATAGGAACGCTCCCCTCTGCTGGTCTGTTCAATGACGTAAGGTACTAAACTCAATTCTATCCTCCATTCCGAATCAGGAGCAATACCTGAATCTTCCATAAATAAAGTATATGGGGCTACCGCTAGGACAGCCCCTTATTACTGTAGTCTTATTCTCTTCATTTTGCAATCCATTTTTGCAATTTAAGAGAAATTTTATTCTTTTGTACAGACCCCGTTCATAGAACAGGCCTTACCTGCTCTACGCCTCGGCATTCTCTCCCTTTGGAGCCTTCTTTGCTCTGGGCTTGGTTTCCTTGGCATTATCCACTACGAATTCTACTGCCTTGTTGATGGCAATATCCTCCATAATCTGTTCCTTGCTGCCTTCTCCCAGCATTTCCTTCACTTTATCTGCCTCCATATGATAGGCCTCTGCCATGGAAGCAATTTCTTTTTCAAAGTCAGCCTCATCAGCTACAATATTTTCCGCCTTAACCACAGCCTCCAGCACCAGACGGGATTTAATCCTCTGCTCTGCCTGAGGCTTAACCTGCTCCATCAGCTTGCCGTGATCCAGACCGGTGAACTGGAAATATTGCTCAACACTTAAGCCCTGTGCACGCAGTCTCTGTGCAAAATCATCCACAAGCTGTCTTTGCTGCGTTTCAATCATGGCCTCCGGAATGTCCATTTTGGCATCTGCAATAATTGCCTCGATCACCGCATTCTCTTTTGTTGCCTTTATTTCCTTTTCTTTTTTCTCCACAAGTTTCTTCTTCACATCCGCCTTGTATTCATCTAAGGTGTCAAACTCAGAAACCTCTGCTGCAAATTCGTCATCTGCCTGGGGAAGTTGCTTCTCTTTGATTTCTTTGATCTCTACCTTAAATACTACAGGCTTTCCTGCAAGATTCTCCGCCTGATAGTCTTCCGGGAAGGTCACATTCACCTCTACCGTCTCACCGATATTCTTACCGATAAGCTGATCTTCAAATCCCGGAATAAAGGTACCGGAGCCAATCGTCAAAGGATAGTTTTCACCCTTTCCGCCCTCAAAGGCAACTCCATCCTGGAAGCCTTCAAAATCGATCACGGTCTGATCTCCGTCTTTAACTGCTCTGTCGGTTACGGAAACGGTTCTTGCGCTTTTTTCTCTTTCTTTTTCGATTTCCGCATCCACTTCTTCATCAGAAACCACTGCTTCCACCTTGTCTACCTTGACCCCTTTATACTGTCCCAGCACAACTTCCGGCTTGAGAGCAACCTCTGCTGTGAAAATAAAGGGCTTGCCTGACTCCAACTGGACAATGGTAATACGAGGAGAAGAAACGATTTCTTCCTCACACTCATCATAGGCCTTTTCATATGCTGAAGGAATCAGCTCGTTTGCCGCATCTTCATAAAATATCTCTTTGCCATACATTTTCTCTACTATCTGGCGAGGCACCTTCCCTTTTCTGAAGCCGGGAATGCTGATGTTTTTTTTCTGTTTTAAGAAGACATTGTTGATTGCATTCTCCAGTTCCTCTGCGGCTACTTCCACGGTCAATCTGGCCATGTTGTTTTCTAATTTTTCTACCTGTAAGCTCATGTTATCTATTTCCTCCTTAAAAGCTTCCCCTGTCTTTTTTCTTCTATACTTGTATGGACACCTGCTTTTGTCCACAGTCACTTTCCAAGTATATCACAGAAAATAGCCTATTTCCAGTGTTTTTTTCATGATGAGCAGTCCTTGATTGTTCAGTTAAAAATTTCCAACATATTCGTTTTGATTCTGCACACAATAATATCAAGATAAGCGATGAAAAGAGCGCAGAAATCCTATGAGGAGATAAGTGCTTTAAGTAATCACTTATCTCTCAAAATAAATTAACCAAAAAAACAACTTACAAATGGAGGTAAACAAAATGACTAGCAGAAGTAATTCTATGGAAGTGCCTGAAGCTAAGGCAGCTATGGATCGTTTCAAGACTGAGGTTGCATCTGAATTAGGTATCAATCTTAAGGAAGGCTACAACGGTGACCTGACCAGTAAGGAAGCCGGTTCTATCGGTGGAGAAATGGTTAGACGTATGATCAAAAGACAGGAAGAGCAGATGAAATAACTTTCCTGATCAACAGCAGAAACACTATTCGGGATTATGGTGCAGCTTCAGCTACTGAGGCTGCACCATTTTCATTATTTCATCAGTTATTCAAAAACCGTTACACTGGTACACGATTTTTTGTGCCATCTCCTCTGCTGCCTGATCACCTTGAAAATGTGCAATAATTGCCAGACCAAAATCTATGGCTGTTCCCATACCCCGACTGGTCAGAATGCCTTCTGCCTTCGTTACCCTGTCTTGTGTTACTGATGCTTTGACAAGCTCTCCTTCCATTCCCGGATAGCAGCAGGCCGGCTGTCCCTCAAGAAGCCCTAAATGCCCCAAAATGGTGGGAGCTGCACAAATAGCTGCGATAGGCTTTTTTGCCCCATAAAAGGACTTGATCTGCTTAACCAACGGCTCACAGGCCTCCAGATTCAAGGTTCCCGGCATACCTCCCGGTAATACGAGCATCTCCAGTTTCTCAAAATCCACCTCCTCCAGCAGGGTGTCCATTATCACGGAAATTCCATGGGATCCGGTCACCTGCCTGCTTCCTGTGATGGATACCATCTGTACAGGAATATCTGCTCTTCGTAACAGGTCCACCACCGTTAACGCTTCAATTTCTTCATATCCTTCTGCAAAAAATACACCTACTGCCATACTCTGCCTCTTCCTTTCCTTATTCCTTATTTGAACAGTTCCATTCATTTAATCAATAGGCTCCCGGCAAAAATAACAGCTATGCTTTGCCGCAGAATTCTTTTTGATCAGATTAACTGCCCCGCAATAATGGCAGGCTACCCCCTGATAGCCTTCCGGTACCGGATCCCCTTCCATTAACCGGAGAGCCACACTGCGTTTTGCCTTTGAATCAGCCTTTGGTATGTAACCGTTCTGCCCGGTGATGACCTCTTCTCTTTTTTCCAAATGGCTTGGAATCTTCTTACTGCCGGCGCTTCCCTTCTTCTTATTTGCGGGTCTGTTTGCCCGCATCGTTTCCTGCTTTTGCCCGGCCTTACTCTTTGACTTATTAGAAGCAATAATCACCAGAGCAATCATCAATATAAAATAACCAAAGCCTATTTTATTCATTGTCCTTACCTCCTTAATACTCTCTACATGGTGAACAGACCAGTTCTTTCCACTGGCTTCAATGGCTATACTCTACCAAAAGCAGCTCAACACTCATTCTGTCCGTCATCAGACCCTGCTTCACCAGCTCATCAGCCTCTACACAGGCCTCCAGGGCTTTAAGCAGCTCTCCGGCTTTAAACCGGCCCGCCTGTCTTTCATACTTTCCTACCACAAATCCATGGAGCCCGGTTTTATCTGCCATAGCTGCCTGAGAATAGCCCTTTGCCTTTAACTCCTTGATCTGCAAAAGATAATTAAACTGCCTTCCCACCAGAGCCAGAATTCTCATGGGCGGCTCCTTCAGGGTGAGCAAATCATAATACAGCTCCAGGGCTTTCTTCTGCTCCTTTTTCCCAATGGCCTCTACCAGATCAAAGATCTGATTTTGTATCTGCTTCGTGCAGACTGCGTCAATCGTCTCCCTGGTAATCTCACCTGTGTTCATGGTATAGGAGAGCAGCTTCTCCATCTCGTTCTTGATCATATCCATTTGGGTTCCCGTCTTGTTTAACAGGTACTGCAGATTTGCTGCCGTAATCTGCTTATCTTCTTTTTTCAGCATTCCCAGAATCCATCGCTTCAATGTATCCTCACTCTGGGGAGCAAATTCCGTAATCCTTCCCAGTTTTTTGATTTCCTTAAAAAGTCTGGTTCTTTTATCCACCTGGCTTTCCACTAAAATCAGAAAGGTGGTCTCCGGAATCCGGGGCAGGTAATCTGCCAGAGTCTCTCCCCCCTTTTGCAGCCAGCCGGAATTTTCCACCACAATAACTCGTCTGGGGGCAAAAAAGGGCAGAGTGTCTGCCAGGTCAATGACCTCGCCCACGGGCGTATCCTTGCCCTCAAAACAGTGGGTGTTCATGGTATCCTCCTGCTGCTGCAGAGCCTGGCGAAGTCGCTCCTTGTACTGCTTGCGCAGATAGGCCTCTTCCCCGCAAAGCAGGTAGATCTGTCTGAAGTCCTGATTCTTTATGTCCTGCAAAAGTCCCTGCATGGCTTCTCCCTTCTGTTCACTCTATTTTCACTGATAATCGCCTTATGCCTTTTTATCGAAGGTGGAAACATATCGGTTGTCTGACACACCCATAAAGGTATCCTTCTCATTATGAGGAAACAGCAGCTCCATGTATAGATCACCCAGCAGGGTTTTGACTTTGTCGGCATCCACATTGGCAATAGGAAACTCTTCAATTTCCAGGTGCTTCAGGTTCTCCAGAATCTTCTCTATATTCTCTCTGCCGGAGGGCTTCCCGGGCTTTGACTCCCCCTGTGAAGGCTTTGGTTCCTCCGGCTCCATGATCGGCTTACTCTCAGGAATCTTGTATACAACATTTTTACAGGTTTTCTCAAAGCATTCCGGTGCATACTCTGCCAGATAGCGCAAATCATCCATGGTCAGCACCTGCTTACGGTGTATTTTCAAATATATATTGACAAGATGGGTATTCTTTTCCATAAGCATTCTCCTATTCAGGGCGAGCTGCTGCATTTATCTCTGGTGAATTTGTAACTATTCAGCGCCATGCAAGTTTTTAATGAAATGAACCTCCTGCTTGCAGGAATGGACATAGCATTAAACATTTATATGGCAAAGTAACCACATGAGCAGAAGGAAAGCTGCCAAGCAGCGATTTTGCAAATGGGGTTCCGAATAATAAGATTAGTTTTATTATACTCTGTATACCTCAAAATCACAATCGAAAATGTGACCCTCTCACAAAGGTTTCCAACCGGAAGCTCCCATCCCGCTTCGGCCTTATGGTGATGGCTCCGGTCTCGGGGGTCTGGAGGATCAGGCTTCCCTCTTCTGCAAGTCTCTCCAGGGTTTCCTTGGCAGGATGACCATAGGTATTGTTCTTCCCGCAGGAAATCAGACTCACTAACGGTCGGATTTTTCCTAAAAATTCTCTGCTGCTGGAGCCGGCCGAGCCATGATGGGCCACCTTGAGCAGGCTGTATTGTCTACCTTGGTCAATTTTATTCCCTATTTCCTTCTCTCCCGCTTTTTCTACATCGCCGGTCAACAGCAGGGAAAATTCTCCATATTCTACTGATAATACCAGGGAACCGTTATTTGACTCGTAATAATCTCCTTCTCGGCCTTCACCCGGATGAAGGCAGTTGATCGTCATTCTTTTGTCCACGACACGGTTGCCGGCCTGCAGATAATAAATCGACACATCTGTCGCTTCCGCAAGCTCAAGAAGCTCTGTCAGCTTTTCCTGAATCTCCTCCTCACATAATCGAATACTGTCCGGCAGAAACAGTTTCTCAACAGAAAATTGCTCCTGTTCTGCCACTTCTAAAAGCTCCATAATTCCATTGTAATGGTCCTGATCCAGATGGCTGATAAAGATTCCCTCGATTCTTCCATATCCTTTAGTCCTTAAAAAGGGAAGCAACCTATAGGTTCCCACCTGGCTCACCGAACTGCTTCCGCAGTCTGACAGATAGATATGTCCACTGTCACTTCGAATGACGATACAGTCTCCCTGCCCAACATCCAGCATGGTTATCTCCATTCCTCCGTTGGGCTTCAGGGATAACAACTGCACACAGACCATAAGGCTCAAAAAGCAAAGAAAAGGACTTTGTCTGTGTGGCGCCCACAGAATGATCAGTATTCCCACATAAAACAGAATAACGCATACCAATAGCGGTCTTCCCTGGTATCCTTCCCAAACCGGCAGCTTCTCGAACAACTTGCAGCAGGCTTCATAGTAGAATAGAATTCCTTTAATCAGCAGAATCAGAGGTGCCGCCACTAAGGATTCCATAGAGAATATGGCTGTCACTCCCAGCAGCAGGAGGGCTGCCCACAGAAGGAAGGCCATCAGAGGGATCACCAGCAGATTAAGAAAAATACTATGCCATGGATAGGTTCCGAAATGAGATAAGAGTACGGGCAGAGTAACCAGTCCCACCCCTGTACTGACCAGCAATGCCTTTATTATTTTTCGCTGTGGTAAAAAAAGCTGATTCAGACGGGGAACCACTGCACTGACTCCCACTACTGCAAGATAGGATAATTGAAATCCACTGTCCCAAAGCACATATGGATTTGAGATTAACTGAACGATAGCTGCCAGCCCTAAAGCAGAAAGGCTGTCATAAGACCGACCAAGTATTTTGGCCAAAAGCAGAATACAAAACATCCACGTTGCCCTGCAGGCAGAAATGCTGTTTCCCGTAAAGTAACAGTAGACTGCCATAGCCATCATGGAAATTGGTGCTGCCGCCCTGGTAGGCATAGACAGCTTCTTTAGTGTATGGTATAGCCCCATACCAAGAAGCGTGAGATGAAGCCCGGAGATTGCAAGGAGATGGGAAATACCATTTTGCTGATAAAGTGTCTTGCTTTCTTTTAAACGTGCAGATTTTTCTCCTAAAATCATGGCCCCCACAAGGGCTCCCTCTTTTTCTCCCAGACAGCTTTCCAGCCTCCTGAATGCCTTCTGCCTGAGCTGCCAAAGCTCTTCCGAAAGGAGGCTATCCGGCTTTCGATACTCCACTATCCCGGCCTGCCCAAGCTGTGCATAGAGCCCCTTGGATAAATGCCACTGGCCAAAATCAAACTGCCCCGGGTTAGTGGCTTTCTCCCAGGGCTTCAGTTTTCCCTCTATGGTAAGCCGGCTCCCTATCTGAGGCTCCCTTTCTCCTGATCTGAGCATACACAAAAGTCTTCCCTTTTCCAGTCTTTTCAGCCCTTCCTCTTCTTTCCCCTCTATAGAGAGCTTCCCCAGGGTAATCTGCCAGTAATAGCTGCCATAGCTTTCCTTTAGTTCCTTATTTATTACCTGCCCCCTGCAGCGGATCATTTTTTCCTCTCTTACCCGGGGCGCCGATATAAGCCCAGACCAAAGTCCTGCAAAGCAGAATGCAGCCAAAACCACGGCTGCCATACCCAGGGGTCTTTTCATGACTGTCCCTCCTTGCCATCTCCGCCCTGAACCAGTTCCGGCTTAGCCGCGAAGGGTACAGAAAGGTCATACTTTTCCCGATACCGTATTTTGCTTTCTCCCTCAACGGCAATCTGTACCTTCACCACCCCCGGCAGCTCTGTCAGTGAATTTACCAGAGAATAGATCACCATATCCGCATTTGCACTGTATACCGTCATCAGAAAGCTGCTGTCCAGGTTTACATAGCATATTCCATCCTTTACGTTGACACTCAGAATCTGTGTTTCCGAATTGATAGTGGGCAGAATTTCATTTGCGGATGCTGTGTTCTGGATAAGAGGGCCTTTGATTAGCTGTTCCACCACCAGCTTTTCCTTGGAAATATTGGTGTTATACATCATTTTGCGGCTTACCTTCACCAGTCGGTCTCCGGTGGCATTGGCAAAATAAAGAATCAGTTCTGTTTCCTCATAATTCTTCATTTCCTCACCCGTATTGTCAATAAAGGTTTCTGCCGACATTACTCCTATGGTTTCTCCGCTGTTGTCCAGCAGATTTTCCCCGTTGACCTGTATGGTAACATAATCGATAGCCTCAAGCTGGGTCAATGTCTTGACTATGGCCGCCCGGGTCAGCACCTCCTGAATAGGCTCCAGCTCTTTATACTCTTTACTCAGATTAAGAGTAATCTGTTTCTGCCTGAGGGTAAATTCCAGTACCGAAAAGCCTTTGATTGCGGGGCTGTAATCGACCCGTTCAGCCGGTGTTTCAAGCTGATTCAAAAGTTCCCAAACCACTTCCCGGGTATTCTCCTGTGAGGCTGTTCCCTCATATTCCAGAGCTGAGATATGGTTATTATTTCGATCCAGATAATAAATCTGATAGCTTGCCTGTCGATTTCCCTCCGTCATGGTACAGCCGGTGAAAAGAATCCCACACAGCAGCAGGCACAATAGTTTTATTTTCGTCATTTTCCTCATTTCCTTTTCCCAAGAGCTTCTCTCCTACTTGCTGTAAGTCAAAGGAATTTTTACCAGAAACGTGGTTCCCTCCTGCTCCACACTGGATACCTGTATAGAGCCTCTGTGCATAAGAATTACATTTCTGGTAATGGCCAGGCCTAAGCCTGTTCCCCCAATTTCCCGGGAATGGGATTTGTCCACCCGGTAAAACCGTTCATAAATCTGCTCATATTCGGATTCCGGGATTCCAACTCCCGAATCCTCGACAGACACAGAAAAAAACTGATGATCTGCATCCAGGGTAACACGTACCCATCCGTTCTGCCGATTATATTTAATTGCATTTTCCACCAGATTGGTCAATGCCAGCGTAATCTTTACTTCATCCACTTCCGCCGTCACAGGACGATTGCTTTCCAAGACTACTTCAATATTCTGCTTCTGGGCAATAGGTCTGAGGCGCTTCATCAACAGCTCCAGGAGCTCATTAATGTCCACCGTAGAGATATTCAGCTCCCCGTTAGTCTTGTCCAGCTTCACCAGTGACAGCAAATCGTTAATAATCTTGTTTTCACGTTCGATTTCCTCTGCAATATCCGTCATGAACTCCTGGTACAGCTCCAGAGAGGCATCCTCCTGCATCAGCAGCGAATCTGCCAGAACCTTCATTGAGGCCAGAGGTGTCTTCAGCTCATGGGACACGTTGGAAACAAATTCCTGCCGGGACTGATCCAGAGTACGGAGCCTCACCAGTACCTGATTAAAGGCATCAACAATATGCTCCGTTTCCTCATAATCAGGTACCGACAGAGCATCATCTGTATATCCCTCCTTCACCTCACTGATCGCCCTGGTAACCTTATGGAAGGGCACCAGAAGAAAATAGGATACCGCAGAGCTGGTGGCCAAAATCAGAAGCGCCATCACCACCTCCAATAAAAAGGCCTTTTTCTCCAGAATATTGATCGTCAGCTCTATGGTATCCGTAGAAATGCTGCTTAGAAGCACCCCCTGAACCGGCATATCCGCCCCCTTCTCCTGAGAAACCCTCTGGATGGGAATAGCCATTTCAATGAAGCCCTCTTCACTGTCATAATAGGTGATATTTTCTCCCTTAAAGCAGCGCATTACCTCTTCTGAAATAATGGTTTTTCCTTCGCTGATCCCATAGGTATCCTTAATCACTCTAAAGCTGTTGTTGATGATCAGCACACGGCCGTCATAAAGCGTGGCGATCTGATCCAGCTCCGCGTTGATCACCTCAGATGAGGTATCCTGTAAATAGTTATAATGAATTAAATGATTGGCAATAATTTTAAATTGATTGGATACCTCAGAAATTCTTACATTAACGGCTCTTTCCTCATAATTGTGCAGAAGAACCACCCGAATCACTATCCCCGGGATGATTCCCATGATCACCAGCAGCAGAAAAATCCTTACTCTGAGACTCCTTAGTAAACTCAGCCTGGCGATTCTGTCCTTCACTCTTTTCCACATATGTCACCTGATCAAGCCTTAAAATAATAGCCCACTCCCCATTTTGTATGCACAAACTCGGGATCACTGGGATTGGTTTCAATTTTTTCACGCAGTCTTCGGATATGTACATCCACGGTTCTTACATCTCCGGGATATTCCACCCCCCAGACCAGCTTCAGCAGCTTTTCCCTGCTGTATACATGATTGGCATTTACTACCAGAAGTTCCAGCACATCAAACTCCTTTGATGTCAGGTTTACCTCTCTTCCCCCGATATAGAGCCTCCTTCCGTCAATATCCAGCTTTAGCTGACCGGCCTGAATAACCTTTTCCTCTTCCTTTCTGCCTTTATGATTGATTCGACGCATTATGGCCTTGATCCTGGCCTTTACCTCAAGAATGTTAAAGGGCTTGGTAATATAATCATCGGCACCATATTCCAAACCCATGATTTTGTCCATGTCATCCCCCTTTGCCGTAAGCATGATAATCGGAACATTGGAAAACTCACGTATCTGCTGGCAGACCTCCAGTCCATCCAGCTTAGGCAGCATAATATCCAATAAAATAATATCAAATTCCTGATTTTTCACCTTTTCCAGGGCTTCCTCGCCATCAAACGCAGAGGTCACCTCCATTCCCTCCTGCTCCAGGCTGAAACGGATCCCCTTTACAATTAACTTCTCATCATCTACCACTAACACTCGTTTTCCCATGGCTGCTCCTTATTTTCTATGACACTCGGATATACTCCTTAATTTTGGCAAAGGCTGCCTCTTTGATGCCGCTTACCTTCATCACATCTTCGATCTGCATAAAAGGCCCGTTTTCCTCCCTGTAAGCAATGATGCTTTTTGCCCGGCTTGCACCAATCCCCGGCAAGGTACACAGGGCTGCCTCATCAGCAGTATTCAGATCAATCCTGTGGTCCGTTTCGATCTCCTTTTCCCGGCTTTCGACTCCGGTAAAGGGATCCTCCTCAATGCCGCTTACTCCTTTGCCGGCCCACATCTCTGCTTCGGCCTTAGTGGGAACAATAATTTTCATTCCATCCTCCAAACGGCCGGCCTGATTGAGATAATCCGCATAAGCTCCCTCGGTCACTCCCCCGGCAGCCTGCAGGGCATCCCAGATTCTGCTACCCTGAGGAAGCTCATAAACTCCCGGATAATTCACCTGTCCGCAAATATGTACCCAAATATCCTCTTCCTGCATGGATACATTCTCCTGCGGCTGCTGCTTTCCCTCGCTGTCCTGCTCTGCTTCTTCGGGTTGTTGGCTGTTCTTATTTGCCTCCTCCCCGGTCTGGCTCAGGGTCTCTACACTTTCTTCCATCGAAACGGCCTTAACCTCTGCTCCCTCAATATTCCCATAGGCGTCTACTTGGATCTGTTCTTTTGTACAGCCGAAAAGGAACAGGCACAAAAGACCCATTCCGGCGTATCGTTTTATTCTTTTCTTCATCGCATATCCTTTCTCAAACAGGCAAGACCGATTATGACCTGTCGAAGAAAGCTCCCCGTATGCGGCTGTTTCTTTATTTTATGTCAAATCCAAAGCCTTTACAAGCCTTATTTCCATTTAAACAGAATAATTCCTCCTATGGCAAGAGCCATACCCAGCAGCTTGGAAATCTGAAACTGCTGTTTTTCCACTCCAAACAGGCCAAAAAGCTCAATCAAGTAAGCCACCAGAAGCTGGGCCACTACGATGATCATAACCGCTTTGGCCGGTCCAAGCAGCTCCATGCTTTTAATTACCGTATAGGTGATGACTGCCCCGATGGCGCCTCCCAGAAGCATATACTTTGGTTCCACCCTCCACACCATAGTCAGGGAGGTTCTGTCACTGACCAGCCAGACAAAGATGCAGACAAGCAAGGCGGTAGCCTGAACAAAAATGTTTGCAGCCCATATGCTGGAGCTCTTCGTTACCTGGGTGTTAAATACTCCCTGTACACTCATACACAGTCCTGATAAAATTCCTATCCAAAATCCTAACATCCTTCCCTCTCCTTTGAAAGCCTTTTTCTTCCCTGTTCAAGGTTATTACTTTCTTTTAATATATCCATTTTGAAGGAAAAGATACCATAAATCTTAAAACTGTATGGGCTCTACCTGAGGAGTAAGGATTTCCATCCGATATTCGGGAAAGTGATCCAACAGATCATTCAGACAAATTCCTGTGGTATATACCACATCATGAGCCAGCATAATTACCTTTTTTCTTCCCAGGGTCGTTTCTACTGCATTAGCAATTAGCTGCTGAGGCTGAGGATCTGCCACTGCATCCTCCAGACTGGCATTCCAATCGTAATAGATATAGCCTCTTTCCGTCATTTCCTGAATAATCCCATCCTTCACCTCCTTATTGAAGGCATTTATGCTTCCTCCGGGAAAACGAAAAATTTTTGTATCAACACCGGTCACCTCACGGACAAGCTGATGGGCTTTTTCAAAATCCTCTACATAGCCGTCCACACTTGCATAAAGCTCTTCATAATCATGCTGATAGCAGTGGATTCCGATGGCGTGTCCCTCTTCCACAATTCTTTTTGCCACCTCGGGATTCTTCTCCACATATTCTCCTACAACGAAGAAGGTGGCTTTTACCTTCCTTTCCTTTAATACATCCAGTACCTGAGTGGTATTTTCCTTAAAAGGGCCATCGTCGAAGGTAAGGTACATGGTTTTGGGATGAAAATAGTACTCCACTCCCTGAGCAATTCCCTGGGCAATCTGCTCCTGATATTCTGCCGTGACCAGCTTCTGTCTTTCTTCCTTATTAGATAAAAAGCCCGTTTCAATCAGGCAGGCGGGCATATCCGTATGTACCACTCCATACATTTGAGAATCTCCCTGAAATTCCCTCTCTGCAGCACCTGTATTCCTTATCGTCTGCTGACCGATCAGCAACGCCAGCCTTCTATCCTGCCCTATGCCTTTATTTTCCTGATACCATACCTCTATCCCCTGAGCGCTTCCATATTCAGATGCATTCTGATGAATACTGATATAAAGGTCTGCTCCGCTCTCATTAGCCAGCCTCACCCGTTCCTCTACTGCCAGATAGGAATCATCCTTCCTGGTCATAATTACATGATAACCCATGCCCACCAGCTTTTTCTCCACCAGCCATGCAATAGACAGATTAATATCCTTTTCCTTCACTCCATCCCTGGAACAGCCCTCGTCCTCACCGCCATGTCCTGCATCGATTACGACTACCGGTACTCTCAGGCCTGCTTCTCCTAAGGCCGAGCCATGCTCCTGTCCTACGAGCCCCAGCCCCGTACCGGCTCTCCCATTCGTTTCGTCGGTGTCCGCACCTGCTTCATAAACACCTGCAGCCGCCAGAGCCGCCATATTGACCGGCCATGACTGAGACAGGGTGTCTGTTAATTCAACACCTAATGACTTAAACCACTGCTGCCAGGCCATCTCCCTTCCATACTCTATCGCCATCCACAACGTAATTGCCGACAGCAGTACAGCCAACAATAAACTCCTCTGTCCTTTTCTTCCCTGCCTTCTGTCTGCTGTCCTCCATTTTCTTTTCTCTCCCCAAAATGATGCCTGCTGTGCGCTGTCGTACATTGTCTGCCTCCATTCATACAAAAAAACCATGTGTAATCTTTTCCGACCTCTGTCGAATTACAGATTACACATGGGCTGCATCAAATTCTCATCATTTTGGCATCATAGTTACATCATTTTTGCATCAAAGTTGTATCATTTTGAGATTTTTAAAAATAATTCGTTTATTCCCTCATAAAAACCGATCGTTACGACCGTTCTGGCATCTCCCATACCGGAAAATACATATTTTTTATAATAGGGCGTAGTTTCCAGTAGCGGATTGTCCGACTCATAGGCATTGGGTGCACTCATTCCCATGTAGCTGCTCCATTTCTCTACCAGCTCATCGGGATCAATTTCCTCCCAGGACAACACGGTTCTGACATAAAATTCATAGATTTTACCGCTGTCTGCATCGATATAGGCATCAATAAGGCGATTTTCCTTATTTGCATTTTTCTGACTGTTGGACAGACTCACCTTCCATACCGCCACATTATTGCGTGGCTCCAGCACATCAATAGCCGAATATAAAACTGCATCATAGGCAGCTTTTTCCACTGCTTTTACCTCCTTAGGCAGAATATCCAGCTCCTTCAGCGCTTCGATTCCTTGATTGCAGGTTTCATAGATCTGTTGGTCTGTAATTTCCCGTCCTGAAGGTCCCTTATGATTTACCACAAAGGCATAGGCGCCTTCCAGCTCCTGATAATCTACCTCTACATTTCCTGTTCGGGTTAATGAATTCTGTTCACTTTCCGGAAGAATCTGGCTGCTGAGGCATTTAGAGAGAATATATACCTTTTCGTTGGCATTGAGCCGATAGCGATAGCCCTCTTTAGCCTCCTCAACCGTTTCTACGTGAATTTTATCCAATACCTCCTTATCCCGGTATTTACCCAGGATCTCCGGCCCCCAGACAGAGATCAGAATAGCCAGTGCTGCTACCAGCCAGGCTGCCGCACAGAGCGTTTCCGGCTTTAATTCCTTCCCTATAACCTTCCTTCGTTCATCCTTCATGCCCTTCCTCCTTATTCTCTCCAAGGACAAAACTGATACAGGCTCCTTCTCCCCATTCACTTTCAATCTCCAGTTTACTATGGTGTAATCTCAGGATTTCCACACACAGAGAAAGCCCCAGGCCTGCTCCGTTCTTGCTTCTGGCACGGGATTTATCCACCATATAGAAGGCTTTCGTAATTTTTCTCTGTTCCTCTTTAGGAATTCCCACCCCATAATCCTTAACCGAAAAACGATAACCTTTTTCCACAATTTCTCCGCTGATCTCAATTCTGCCTCCCGGCTCCGATGCCTTACAGGCATTATCAATCAGATTCACCAATACGGTTTTAATCAAGTTCCCCTCAGCTAATATGGTGCTGTCCTCATAATGGTAGACAAATTCCATATCTGTGTCATTCCCGTAAATATCCTTTAAATAGTCGAACATGGACTTAACCGCCGTCTGTTGAAATTCCAGACTGCTGCGTTTTGTCACCATAATATCAAGCAGTCTGAAAGACATGGCCTCCAGTCTTTTCCCCTCGGTATAGATATAGTTTGCCGACATAAAGCTCTTTTCCTCATCCAGCTTTCTTGAGCGCAGCATATCTGCATATCCGATAATGGCGGTTAAAGGTGTTTTAAGCTCATGCGCAAAGGCTGCTACAAAATCCTCTCTGGCCTGAATTTCTTCTTCCAGCTTTTCCATATTTTCTTCCAGAGCCGCTGCCATATGATTAAAGTCCTTCGTTAACTGCCCCAGCTCATCCCGGCTCACCTGCTTTGCCCGATAAGCATAGTCTCCTGCTGCCATCTGCTTGGTGGCGGCAGTCAAAATACGGATGGGTTTAGTCAGCAGAGAGGCAATAATGTGCATGATCATAGTACCGATGACCAGCATAATCATGGTTACCCGCCGATAAACCGAGAATCCCAGCGCCCGTTCTCTGAACACCTCTGAAATATCCTGCATGGTTTCCAGAAACAGCATTCGATCCAGTGCATTCACTGTCACTCCCGTATGGACATAATAGCGCTCGTTACTTTTGATGATTCGGTAGGCTTTACTGTTTTCATCGGTCTGTTCCAGCAGCCCCGTGTCTGTCGCAAAGCCGTCACTGGCATAGAGCACCGTCTTCTGTTCATCGGAAATCCGAATCAGCCGGCTGGTTCCCTGGCCGCCCGTTTCCAGATTGGAGGCAATCTCCTCAACCGTGCTGTTGGGTAAAACATTATATTTCATCGGAACATTCAATGCTGCAGTTTCAAAGGCAAAGCTCAAAATACTGCTTTCATCCATGGCCTGCCCCACTTCCCGATTCAGGGAGGTTTCAAAAACATAATTGACTAAGTAGAATCCACTGAATCCCAGTGCCGCTGCCATCACCACAATGGTACAGAGCAATAATTTTAACGAAAATTTCATATACACCCCTTGCATATTGCAGACCGGCTTGCAATACTGCCTAAATCTCCAAACGGTAGCCTACCTTATATACTGCCACCAGACTGTCCTCCCAGCCCAGCTTTCTTCTCAACCGCTGCACGTGCAGATCCAGTGTGCGGCTGTCTCCAAAATACTCACCTTCCCAGACCTTTTCGTACAGAGTTTCCCTAAAAAGGGCTATATTTTTGTTTTTCATAAAAAGAACCAGCAGGCCAAATTCCTTATTGGTCAGCTCCACCGGGCTTCCGGCCTTCGTCACCCTGTGAGCCTCTACATCCACCACCACATCACCCGCAGTCAGCCTTTGGTCTGCCTTATGATAGCGGCGAAGCACAGCTTCCACCCTGGCCACCAGCTCCAATACCTCAAAGGGCTTCACCAGATAATCATCGGCTCCCAGCCTCAACCCCTTTACCCGCTCCTTCACCTCATGCTTTGCGGTAATAAAAATAACCGGAATTCCCAATGGCCGTATGTACTCCATAATATCATATCCGTCAACTCCCGGAAGCATAATATCCAGAAGAATCAAGTCAAATTTTTCTCCTTCAATCAAATCAATAGCCTCCAGGCCATTCTGCACAGCCTTACAATGATAGCCGGCAGAGGACAGATTCAAATCGATCAAATCACAAATTGGTTTTTCGTCGTCTACAATCAATATATCCATCATTCTTCCCTTTTCCACCCCCAATAAGCGCGTCCCTGCCGTACCAGGTTTTCCATGGTTTCATCTTCACTGCATTGGTAGCTTTCCTTAATTTCCTTATCAAGAATAAAGCCTGACGTTCGCTGATAGTAGATAGAATAATCCGTTTCTACAATCAACTGATGGTCGCTTCCTTCATAGCTGTAGCGTGCCAGCACTGCTATATCCTTCAGTCCATCGCCGTCAATATCCCAGCAGCTTATTCCCTTAAGCGCATACAGATTGTCATAGTCTCCCATGGGCTGAAGGCTGGAAACGATATAGCCCTCCTCATTGACCAGATAAACCATAAATATTTCGTAATCCGCAATCCGACAGGTTCCGGGAATTACCTGCAGTCTCCCCAGCTTTTCAAAGTTTCGGGGATAAGACTGCTCAGTGATAATCTCAAGTCCGTTATTCAAAAGCTCTTCTAAGGTGGCGGCGGTATACATGAACTCAGTGGATACCCCATCTCTGACGAAGGCCGCAATCAAATCCGCACTTTTATTCATACTAAACCGGTTCAGCTTATCTGTAATCCGATAATCCCGGTAGAAGCCATCTCCTTCCTTATTCTGAAACAGGACATCCCCCACCTTATAGGAATCGCCTGCATACTCTCCTTCCCGGTCGGTAAAAGAGGTGATCAGAACGATATCCATACCGCCATCTCCATCCAAATCCCGAAAGGATATGGCCAAAATCGCATTCGTGAACTGCTTAAGCTCACCCCGGTTACGATTGTTGGTTTCTAATTCTTCAGTTTTATATACAATCTCTCCTTCTGGCAATGCAAAAAACAGCGCCAGACGGTTATATTCCTTATGAAAAGCCGGAATCACCCTCACCTCTCCATAGGCTCCCATTTCCAGAGGGAAAATATGCTCCTCTATGGCGGTAAAACCACCTTCTGCAAGCTCAGTCTCCTGCTCAACTCCTTCAAAGCCCTGCCTGTATTCCTCATACAGCTTTGCCGTATCCTCCCCGCTTTGCTCCTGCTTTCCCTCTTCCTGGCCTAAGCGTTCAGGCTGCTCCTCCCGGGTCTGCTCTCCGGTCTCCTGTCCTGTATATTGATCAGTATCTTCTGCACCGATCATCCATCCTGCAAGAGCCAGTCCCAAAAGGCAGCCTACCGTCACCACTATGAACTTAATCCCCGATCTCCATCCGTTTCTCACTTGCAGCACCATCTTCTCTTCTTCGGTAAAATTTCCTTATGTATGGCTTGACTATAGCAAATTCATATCAAGATTTCAATATAATGGAAAAAAGTCCTCCTCTTTTGCCCCTCTGGAAAAAAGAAAAGCGGCCTGAAGCCAGACCGCCTAACCTATCGTATTTAATGAAAAACATGGAGTTTGATCTATTCCTCGGCACCGGTCTCCTGAGTGTCATCATAATACTCCTCATATCCCCGGGATTCCTCCGGTACGTCAATATAGGTTTCCTCATACGGCTCTCCCGTCACCTGACTCATCAGCCGTTCCGATAAATGCATTAATTCGTCCGTCACCTTAGCCCCATTCCAGATTCGGTCAAAGACGATTTCCATTTCCACCCAGAAATTACTGGTGGCCATCATCTTGGGAATAGGAACGGAATCCTCATACTCCAGCATAAAGGAGGAAATGTTACTGTTCTCATGTATCACGTTCTTATTGGCTGTTACCTTTCCCGACATGGTATACAGTTCATCCGCATGATCCCTGATCAGAAAGGCTGCAAAATCATTGGCCTCCTGCCTTAGTCTGCTATAGCCATTAATGTAAATGGTACTGGTTACGGAAATATTTTTCGTTATCAGCTCCTCATTCAGATTCGGAATTGGGGCAATGCCGTAATCATAGCTGAATTCTCCGGCAGTCTTTGCCTCCTCCAGCCTTTCTACCACGTCTGTAGTTGCCGTGGTCATCACCACCTTGCCTTCCATAAAGTCCTGTATTACCGTCTCGTAAGCCACTTCATCTGCCTCTATGGCAAAGTACTGACCTAAATCCTGATAGGCCTGAAGAGCCATAATCGTATTCATGTTATAAATACTGATGGCATCTGTATTGTCTCCGCAGATACCTCCCAGATTGATATAATTTCCCACAAAAAAATAATTGAAAAAAATATCTGCCACATCCCATTTGAATACTGCCTCCACATTATCCGGCGCCTCGTAGCTATCCGCAAACTCCAGCAGTTCATCAAAGGTAGCAGGGATCATGGAGGGAATTCGTTCTCTGGCTCTCTCCACAAGCTCTTCTTCGGAAACAACGCTCTCTGCTGCTTCGGCAGTGGCTGTCGATCCAGCCTCTGTTTCCTCCGGGGAAGCCTCCTGTACAGCCGCATCGGCTGCTGCCTTAGCCTCCTTCAGTATCCCTTCCTTTGCCAGCTCTTCAAAATAGGTCTTGTTGTACAAAAGTGCACTGGTTTCATAATAAAAGGGATAGCCCAGCAGCTTCTGCTGATAGGTCACTGCATGGATCGCACTTTCGGGGAAGGTGTTCAGGCTGACCACCTGATCCGGGTTAGTGATCTCCGTGGCAAGCCCTGCAAGATAGGCCTTCTCCATACTGTCATTGCTGGCAATAAACAGATCCGGTGTGGCCTCTTCTGTTAAGGAAGCCTCATTGATCTTTTCCAAAAACTCCAGACCGGTCTGTAAAACGGGAATGACACGGATACCATATTCCTCATTGTACTTTACGGCCATACTGCTCAAATAATCCGTCATGGCTTCATCTGCATACCAAAGATGGAGTGTCTTAGTCTGGTCAAAAATCTCCTGCTTCTCTTGCTCCTTTACCTGATTTGCTGTGTAAAAAACGCCTGCCAGCAGAACCAGGATCAGCAGCACCGATATCATTCTTTTTCCTAAACTCATTCACTTATCACTTTCTTTTCTTCCCGCATCGTATATCAGGCAAGGCATTCCTCCAAAATAACAAGCATCTCATCTATATGTTCTTCGGTAATAACCAGCGGCGGCAGAAAACGAAGCACCCGTTCTCCCGCATTAATGAGGATCAGCCCCCGCTCCAGCGCCTTTTGAATAATCGGGCCTACAGGTCGGTCAAATACCAGTCCCTGCATCAATCCCATTCCCCGCCTTGTTTCGATACAGTCATATTTTTCTGCCAGTCGGTCTAAGCCCTCTTCCAGATAGGCTCCGACCGAAGCTACATATTTTATTATATGATTCTTCTCAAATAAATCAAGCACTTTCTTTATGGCAGCTCCTGCCAATGGATTTCCCCCATAGGTAGTGCCATGATCTCCTGCCGTCAGGGAGGCCGCTGCTACCCTCTCTGTCAGCAAAAAGGCTCCCACCGGTACTCCACAGCCCAGAGCCTTTGCCGTGGTCATGATATCCGGCCGTATGCCGTAGTGCTGCCAGGCGAACATGGCTCCTGTACGGCCCATTCCACACTGAATCTCATCCAAAATGAGCAGAATATCCCTGGCTTCACAAAGCTCTTTGATCTGGCGCAAAAATTCCTGGCTTGCAGGATAAATACCGCCCTCCCCCTGGACAGTCTCCAGAATGATGGCACAGGTTCTGTCATTGACCTGCTCCAGCACACTGCCAAAATCGTTCATTTTGGCAAAGCGGATATTCCCAATCATGGGCTGAAAGGCTTCCCGATACTTAGCATTCCCGGTTATGGATAAGGCACCCATGGTTCTTCCGTGAAAGGAGTGCTCCATGGCGATTATCTCATGATCTGTCCTGTTATCCTTTAAAAAAGCATATTTTCTGGCGGTCTTAATGGCTCCTTCCACTGCCTCCGCACCGCTGTTGGTAAAAAATACCCTGTCCATGCCGGAAGCCTTCTTCAGTGCCTTGGCCGCTTCAATGGCCGGGACATTATAGTAGTAGTTGGAAGTATGGATCACCCTGTCGATCTGCTCCTTAAGAGCTTCGTTATATTCCTCATTTTTATATCCCAGGGCAAAAACACCTATCCCGGAGCAAAAATCCAGGTATTTTTTTCCCTCCAGATCGTATAAGTAAACCCCTTCTCCTTTTTCCAATACGATTTGATAGCGATTATAGGTATGAAGCAGGACACTTTCCGCTTCTTCGATGTATTTATCCGTTTTTTTCATTTTTCCTCTCATTCTGCTGCTTCAGCAACATTTTAATCACAGGGACTTTGTGCATCAGCCAGATCCCGGGTCGAAAGAATCCAGTTCTTTCAACCCTTCCTCCCTATTACTCCTCATCCCGAATAATGGCTGTACCAATTCCCTCATTGGTAAAAATCTCCAAAAGCAGGCAGTGTGGGATTCTTCCATCCAGAATATGTACCCGATTCACCCCTTCCCGGATGGCTGTGGTACAGTTGTTCAGCTTTGGCAGCATACCGCCCCCTATCAGGCCTTCGGTAATCAGCTCTTCTGCCCCGGAAGCCGTAATTCTGGAAATAAAGGAGGATTTGTCATTTATATCCCTGTAAAGCCCTTCTATGTCCGTCAAAAAGACCAGCTTATCCGCTCCTACCGCCTTGGCTATGGCACAGGCTGCATCGTCCGCATTAATATTGTAGGTAGCAAAATCATCTCCCAGTCCGACAGGCGCCACAATGGGCAGATAATCCTTCTCCAGTAAATCAAACAGCAGCTTTGGCGTCACCCGCCTTACCTCCCCTACAAAGCCTATATCTTCTCCGTCGGCATACTTCTTATTCACGCGCAAAAGCCCTCCGTCTTTGCCGCTTATCCCGATCGCCTTAACTCCCAGCTCTTCTACCATAGTGACCAGTCGTTTGTTCACTTTACCCAGAACCATTTCCGCAATCTCCATGGTTTCCTCATCGGTGACCCTGAGCCCTTTGACGAACGCAGCCTCCTTACCGGTCTTTTCCACCCACCGGCTGATTTCCTTGCCGCCTCCATGCACGATAATCGGTTTAAACCCTACCAGCTTAAGGAGGGTAACGTCTTTTATCACATTTTTTTGCAGTTCTTCATTGCTCATGGCTGAACCACCATATTTCACCACAATAATCTTACGGTTGAACTTCTGAATATAAGGCAGAGCCTCGATTAATACCTCTGCTTTTTTTAGAACCTCCTGCATGATCAATTCCATCACACTTACCTTCCTTCCCTCATTTACCGTTTTCATTAAGACCGATAGTCGGCATTGATTTTCACATATTCATAGGTTAAGTCACAGCCCCATGCCTTTGCCTCATGGTCTCCCATTTTCATATCTACCAATATCTGCACCTCCGGCTCGGCCAAAATTTCGCTGGCCTCTTTTTCACTGTAATCCGTTCCGGTTCCCTCTTTAAAAATCTGTATTTTTTTGTCTCCGGCCGCAAAAAAGAGCTCTATCTTTTGAGGATCAAACTCTACTCCTGCATACCCCAGGGCGCAGAGAATCCTTCCCCAGTTGGCATCATGACCAAAAATAGCTGCCTTGGTCAGACTGGAGCAGATCACTGACTTGGCCAGACGTCTTGCCTCTTCCCTGGAAGCCGCATGATAGACATGGGTCTCCACCAGTGCGGTGGCTCCCTCTCCATCTCCTGCCATCATTTTGGCCAGTCTGGTGCTGACATACAAAAGAGCCTCCACAAAGGCCTGATAATCCTCATTCTTTTCTATGATCTCAGCATTTTCTGCCAGGCCATTAGCTAAAACCAGAAAGGTATCGTTGGTTGAAGTATCTCCATCTACGGAAACCATATTAAAGGTATCCTTCACACTTTCTCTAACCGCCTCCCAAAGCAGCTCCCTGGAAATGGAAATATCCGTAGTAATAAAGGCCAGCATGGTGCACATATTGGGATGGATCATGCCTGAGCCTTTGCACATTCCTCCCAGAGTCACTTCTTTTCCTCCCACTCTAAAGGTGACTGCCGCTTCCTTATGATGGGTGTCTGTGGTCATAATGGCCCTTGCCGCTTCTGTACCTGCCTCCTTCGTCTCCGAGAGCTGCCCGCTTAATGCCTGTACACCTGCCTTAATTCTGTCTATGGGAAGCTGCATACCGATCACTCCGGTAGAAGCCACCAGGCAGGCATCTTCTGGAATCTGCAAAGCCTTACCCATGGCTTCTGCCGTCTGCCGGCAATAATCCATTCCCAGAGCTCCTGTACAGGCATTGGCTATCCCTGAGTTGACCACTACCGCCTGGCAGTAATCCGACTCCTCTACTATTCGTTTGTCCCACAGTACACAGGCCGCCTTTACAACATTAGAAGTAAAGGTTCCTGCTGCCCGGCAGGGAACACTGCTGTATACCATGGCCATATCCTTTCGATTGGTATATTTAATCCTTGCTTCCTGTGCTGCGGCAAAAAAACCTTTAGCCGCAGTTACACCACCCTGAATTTCCTGCATTTTCTTCTCCATTCCTAAACCTTTGCCCTTTCAGGCAGATTTCCTGATCTACTGATTAAATGCCTCTATATTGTCCCGATTCAGGACAAAATCGTAGTAGTTTAAATCTTCCCGCTGATTCCATCCTATTTTTCGCCAAAAGGCATTGCCCACATCATTTTGGGTAAACGCAATCAGGGAAACCTTACTGATATTTTCTTTTTTTAGTGCATTCATGGCAAAAACCACCATCTTGGTCCCAATCCCCTGCATACGATAATCCGGATCCACACACACATGGTAAAAGCAGCCCCTTCGGCCATCGTGCCCGCAAAGAATAGCTCCTACTATCCTTCCCTCATGCCAGGCCACCACACTGGTATCCGGATTTCTCAACAGGAACCGTTCCACTCCTTCTTTCGAATCGTCTATACTGCGCATGGCAAAGCCCTTGATTCTTTTCCACAGTCCATAAACCGCATCATAGTCTTCTATGGTCATTTTTCTGATGATCATGCTTTTACTCCCCTTGTCCGGTACAGGCCTTGCCTGTAATCCTTCCCTGATCGAAAAATAATGGTAACTGTCCAGAACCCCATTTGCAAAATCACTGTTACGCTATATTTCGCTAAGGAAACATCGGCACCAGAGCAAGGCCGCTGTCCTCCGGCAGCCCAAAGAGCAGATTCATATTCTGTACTGCCTGACCGGCAGCTCCCTTTACCAGATTGTCCATGGCTCCTAACATGATTACCCTGCCCGTCCTTTCATCTGTCTGTACATTCACATCCACATAATTGCTGCCCTCCACCCATTTGGTCTCCGGGCAGCTTCCTTCCGGCAGAAAGCGGACAAAGCTCTCGTCTTTATAGCATTCTTCATATACTGCTCTTATCTCATCTGCTGCCGGCAGACTGCCATCGGCCTTCCTTTTTAATGAGGCATAAGCAGTTATCAGTATCCCCCGATTCATCGGCACAAGATGGGGGGTAAAGCTGATGGTCACCTTTTGGCCTGCCACATAGGAAAGCTGCTCCTCTATCTCCGGAGTATGGCGGTGGGAGGCGACTCCGTAGGCCTTGATGTTCTCATTTACTTCACAATAGAGATTGTCTGTTTTGGCCCCCCTTCCTGCTCCGCTGGTCCCACTTTTCGCATCAATGATTAAGGTGGACAGCTCCAGCATCCCTGCTCTGACTAAAGGGTAAACCGTCAGAAAGGAGCAAGTGGGATAGCAGCCCGGATTAGCCACCAGCCTGGCCTGCTTCACCTTATTCCGATTTACTTCGCAAAGCCCGTATACTGCCTGGTCAAGAAACTGGGGTGACTTATGTTCGATGGAATACCATTTTTCATATGTAGCTGCATCCTTAATTCGAAAATCCGCACTCAGGTCGATCAGCTTAACCTTTTCCAGCAGCTCCTCATCCAAAAGAGAAGCCAGAAAGCCCTGTGGGGTGGCAGTAAAAATTACGTCTACCTGTTCTGCCATCTCTTTCAAATTATCGTCTTTACAAATGTTCTCCACAAGCCGGAACATATTCCGGTAAATCATGGCGTAGGGCTTTTCAATATAGCTTTTGGAGCCATACCAGACAATCCTTGCCTCGGGATGCCCCAGCAAAAGCCTGACCAGTTCTCCCCCTGCATAGCCTGTAGCTCCTACAATTCCTACTCTAATCATATTCTCCTCCATTTCAAAGCCCCGAGCATTTTCTCTCTGCTCTTTGGGCTTACATCTGCTACAGTATAACACCATTTACAAAAATTTACAGCACTAAACCGATTTGGCTGTAAGCAAAATTCATTCCTGCAAGCGAAAAATTTCCTTCCCTTGCTTTGAATGATTATACGCCTATTGTTGTATATTATGCAAGTGTTAATTTTATTTTTGTCATTATTATTCTTTTTATCTTTATTTGATGACAGCTATTCAGGGCCATGCAAATTTCAATGAAATGAACATCCTGCTTACATGAATAGACATATTATTAAACATTTATATGTTGAAGCAACCACATAAGCAAAAGGAAAGCTGTGTAACGGCGATTTTCCGAATGGGGTTTTGAATAGTTACATTTTATGCATAAAATTGCACTTGATTTTTCTTTCCGGGAGGTGTATATTATTGACAATATCTGCGGGATAAGCGTTCTGACTTATTGACCCGCAATACATCATATAATAATAGATGATACAGGCTCTATATTTTTTGTCCTTTATCATCTATTCACCCAACGAAACATTTCAGAATGAAGGTAACCCGGGATCAGTGCTGATGCGCAAATCCCTTGGATTAAAATGCTGCCAAAGCAGCAGAATGAGAGGTAAATATGAAAGAGAAAGTAATTTTAGCTTACTCCGGCGGTCTGGATACCACCGCTATTATCCCCTGGTTAAAGGAAAACTTCGATTATGAGGTGATTTGTGTCTGTATCGACTGCGGCCAGGGAGAGGAACTTGACGGACTGGAAGAACGTGCCAAGGCCTGTGGCGCTGCCAAGCTGTATATTGAAGATGTGGTAGATGAATTCTGTGATGAATACATCGTTCCCTGCGTGCAGGCTCATGCGGTTTATGAGAATAAATATCTGTTAGGAACCTCTATGGCACGCCCGGTAATTGCCAAACGTCTGGTGGAGATTGCCCGCAAGGAAAATGCCACTGCCATCTGCCATGGTGCAACCGGTAAGGGGAATGATCAAATTCGCTTTGAGCTGGGAATCAAGGCATTGGCTCCTGATTTGAAAATTATTGCAGCCTGGAGAAATGATGCCTGGACCATGCAGTCCAGAGAGGATGAGATCGCCTACTGTAAGGCTCATGGCATTGATTTGCCCTTCTCTGCCGATTCCAGCTACAGCCGTGATCGCAACCTGTGGCACATCAGTCATGAGGGTCTGGAGCTGGAGGATCCTGCAGAAGAGCCGGATTTTGAACATCTGCTGGTATTAGGCACCACTCCCCAGAAGGCTCCTGATGAGGGAGAATACATAACCATGACCTTTGAAAAAGGTATCCCTACCTCTGTCAACGGTCAGAAAATGAAGGTGGCGGATATTATTCGCACCTTGAATACTCTGGGAGGCAAGCACGGCATCGGTATCGTGGATATTGTAGAAAACCGTGTGGTGGGCATGAAATCCCGTGGGGTATATGAAACTCCCGGCGGAACCATCCTTTATGAGGCACATCAGCAATTAGAGGAGCTTATTCTGGATCGGGATACCTATGCCCTTAAGATGGATATGGGAAACAAACTGGCTCAGATCGTTTATGAGGGCAAGTGGTTTACTCCGTTAAGAGAAGCCGTGGTGGCATTTATCCAGTCTACTCAGCAATATGTCACCGGAGAAGTAAAGCTCCAGCTTTACAAGGGAAATATCATTAAAGCCGGCACTACCTCTCCCTACTCTCTCTATAATGAAAGCATTGCTTCCTTTACTACCGGAGATTTATACGATCACCACGATGCAGAGGGCTTTATTAATTTATTCGGTCTGTCCAGCAAGGTTCGTGCCATGAAATTAATGGAAGCAAATCAGACCGACTAATTAGGGGCGGTGGAACAGGCATTTTTGTTCAACTGCATGGAGATAGTCTCCGGGATTTGTGCCGAAGCGTCACAAATCCTTTGGTCGCAGCAGCCGAATCTGACATTCGGCTCACGTTTCTCAGCACAAACGCTACGGAATAGGGATTATTATGAACGTCATTTTTGTACTTCTCGGTTATCTGATTCTCATTAATCTGGTCGGCTTCACGGCCATGTTTCTGGATAAACGAAGGGCTCGCAGAGGAGCCTTTCGGATACCGGAATCAACTCTGTTTACCATTGCCTTCATGGGAGGGAGCCTTGGCTCCCTTATTGGTATGTATCTTTTTCATCATAAGACAAGGCATCGTTCTTTTACCGTTGGAATTCCTCTTTTGTTGATCCTACAGCTCTTTATCCTGATTTTTTTGTATCTGTCCCCTGTTCAGTTTAAATTCTTATAGTGTGATTGTCCTCCTTACGGAGATATTCAACAGCAAAGGCCAAAGCAAGACATTCCGACTTACTTTGGCCCTATCTTCTATGGCAATGGAATCCGTCTGATCCACAGACCGAATAATTCCTTAACTCTAAACCGTTACAATGACACCCCCGTCTGCCGCATAAAGACTGCTGATTCCTGCGGTATCCATTATGTTGACCCCTTTAAAGCTGGCCTTTTTCAAAATCAAATCCCGAACCATCTCTGCCCGCTTCAGATTGTTGCAATGGGTAATCATCAGAATCCGTTCCTCAGTCTTTTCCATTTTTTCTACAACCAGATCCGTCATCTTGGCTAAGGCCTTCTTAATCCCGATAGCCTGCCCTGCCTGAGCAATTACTCCCTTATCTCCCTGCATGATCGGCTTAATGTTCAGGGTAGATGCCACCAGTGATTTTACCCCTGTCAACCGCCCGTTCTTACGCAGAATATCCAGATTATCCAGGACAAAATAAGTAACCATTTTATCTCTGAACTCCTCCAGCTTCTGCACAATCTCTTCAAAGCTATACTTCCCGCTCTCTTCCAGCTCCATTGCCTTCAGCGCAATCTGTGTTTCCCCACAGGAAGCAGAACAGGAATCCACTATATGAATCTTCTTTTGGGGATGAGCCTCTTCATATAAGCTCTTCCCTAAAACTGCACTGTTATGGCTGCCGCTTAAGCTGGCCGATAAGGTAACCACATAGACACGATCTGCCTGGGTTTCATAGCTCTGCATATAAACCTCAGGGGAAGGACAGGAGGATTTGGGACATTCTTCACAGGCCTCAACCTTTTCGAGGAATTCTTTCTGATTAAAGCTCTCATCATCCTGTATATACCATTCTCCCACCTGGATGCCCAGAGGCACAATCTCAAAACGGGGGTCATTCTTATACTCCTTAGGAAGCTCACAACAGCTATCCACCACAATTTTATAACTCATACTACCTCTTTTCCTGCTGCTTCGGCAGCATTTTTATCATTAGAATTTGTGCTTACACAAATTCTCCAAGGAAAGAGAAACTTCTTTCCCTGCCCCCTCTTTTCCTGCTTCTCCACAGTATTATTCTATTCCATAAATCATGTGGTTTTAATTACTACTTATAATAGCATTTTTATCTGTATTCGTAAAGTATATTTGTATATTTCATTCAGTTTTCCGACTTGCACCCATTCTCCTCTTGCATTATACTATTCCCAAAAGGAGGCATCTATGCTGGCACTGCAAATAAAAGATATTAAATCCTTTATGAGTAAACTATTAAATACGGATACCTTTGATTCCTTCCTGCTGCAGGAAGCTCATATTCAGACCTTTAACACCTTTGTCATTGACGGTCATTTGAACAGAGGCTTCTATAGCCGGGAAGAGCTGGAGGACCCGGACTTTCCCCCCTATGACCTGTCTTCCTGGGAAACCATGCGTGGGATATGCTTTCAGCTAATCAAAGGAAAAAAGGTTCCCTTGCTGCTTAAGCTCACACTGGTATACGATCCTCATGAGGCCGTGAATTTATTGGAAAAAGCCGGTGCCGCAGAGTTTACTTCTGCACTGAAGAGCTTTGTCCTCACCATAAAATATGACCAGAAAGGATTGCTGCTGACCACCGGCACTTCCTTCAATACCTTTTTTATGGACAGGACTCCTGACCTCATCTGGGACGAGGCGCTCCGTCAGTTTTTGCTTCAAAAGGAGATTGATTTTGACGACTATGGAAATTGAACGAAAATTTAAGGTCTCTGCAATACCCACACTGGATTCCTGCATTTACCGGCTGCTGGAACAGGGTTATTTATCCACCGATCCTGTTGTGCGAGTGCGCCGGGAGGACGGCCGCTTTTACCTGACCTACAAGGGACAGGGACTGCTGGCAAGAGAGGAATATAACCTCCCCTTAACCGAGGAGGCCTACAGGCATTTGCTTCAAAAAGCAGATGGTATCATCATTCGAAAAAGAAGATACCTGCTTCCTTACCGGAATCATACGATCGAGCTGGATATTTTTGAAAAGCCCTATGAAGGACTGGTCATCGCAGAGGTAGAGTTTCCTACCGAAGAGGAGGCCATCTCGTTTCAGCCTCCTTCCTGGTTTGGAGAAGAAGTGACCTACGACAGCCGCTATCATAATTCTGCCCTCAGTCAGGGACTGTCCCCCTGAGCTTATCGCCCATACAGTCTGGTCAGCTTCTTCAGCCGTTCTGCCAGTTCTTCGGTCAGCCGACCTTCATCTAATCTCCATTTCCAATTCGTTCCCAGAGTGGAGGGCACATTCATTCTGGCCTCCTCCCCCAGCTCCAGATAATCCTGCAGCGGAATGATACAGGTATCTGCCACGCTGGCATGAGCCAGACGAATTAATTCCCAGCAGGCCATATTATCGTCTTCCAGGTTCATGTACCGTTTGGCAAAGTTCTTATCATGCTCATTCAGCGCAGAGAACCAGTGGGGCGTAGTATCATTATCATGGGTTCCTGTATAGCATACGCTGTTTCTTACATAATTATGGGGAAGATAGTCACTTTCCTCTCTGGAATCAAATGCAAACTGCAGAATCTTCATCCCCGGATACCCGGTATTTTCGACCAGTTGAATTACGCTTTCCGTCAGAAAGCCCAAATCCTCTGCTATAACTTGCCTTTTCCCCAGTTTTTCCTCTAAAGTATGGAAAAATCCCATTCCCGGCCCCTTCTCCCAATGTCCTGTTTCTGCGGTTTCGGCTCCCCATGGAATGGCATAGTATTCATCAAAGCCGCGGAAATGGTCAATTCTGACCACATCGTACAGCTTAAAGCAATGGGCAATTCTTTTTACCCACCAGTCATAGCCGGTTTCTTTGTGATAGTCCCATCTATATAGAGGATTACCCCATAGCTGTCCCGTAGCAGAGAAGGCATCCGGCGGACAGCCCGCCACTGCTGTCGGTATCCCCTCCTGATCCAGTTGGAAAAGTTCTGTATTTGCCCAGGTATCTGCCCCATCTAAGGCCACATAAATAGGGATATCTCCTACAATTTCAATCCCTTTCTCATTTGCGTATTGCTTTAGCTTGTTCCACTGCTTCTGAAAAAAATATTGCTGGAACTGATAACAGTGAATCTCCTCTGCCAGTGCAGCTTTGCATCTCTCCATAGCCTCTTTCCTGCGCAGCTTAATGTTCTCTTCCCAGGTGATCCAACTGGCACCGTTCATGGAATCCTTGATTGCCATATATAAACAATAGTCCTCCAGCCAAAAGGAATTCTCCTGGACAAAGTCACAAAAATCCTTATCGTCAAGAATACTGCTTCGCTCATAGGCTTTACGCAGCAGTTGAAATCTGCTGTGAAAGATCTTCTCATAGTCTACATATCCGGAACTATCTCCAAAATCGGCCTCCCGGCATTCCTTTTCAGTTAATAATCCTTTTTCAATGAACTCTTCCAGGTCTATATAATAGGGGTTGCCCGCAAAAGTAGAAAAGGATTGATAGGGTGAATCTCCGTAACCTGTAGGCCCCAGGGGCAGAATCTGCCACAGCTTCTGCCCTGCCTGTTGAAGAAAGTCTACAAATTCATAGCTTTCTTTTGAAAATGTCCCTATCCCATAGCGGGAAGGAATGCTGGATATCGGTAATAAAACCCCACTCTTTCTCATTCCCTTACCACTCCTTATCTTCTTGCCTTCTTTGCTGACGTCAATCAGCCTGATACTATAGCTTCCAGATGTCCTGATTATATTCTGCAATGGTTCTGTCCGAGGAAAAGAAGCCCGCTTTGGCAATATTCGTCAGCATCATTCTTCTCCATTTTTCCTGATTTTCATAATCCTCAAATGCTCTTTCCTTTGCAGCAATATAGTCCTCGAAATCCAGCAGTGTCATAAACCAGTCCTTGCTCAGCAGCTCATGCTGCAGTCTTTCCAGATTTTCTCTGTGTCCCACAGCCAAAGCCTCTTTGCCCATGATAAAATCAACTGCCTCCCGAATCACCGGACTTTTATCATAATAATCTTTGGATACATAATCGGCTTTCTTGTAATGTTCTATAACTTTTTGGGCATTCTCCCCGAAAATATAAATATTATCATCGCCTACCAGGTCATGAATTTCCACATTTGCACCGTCTGCAGTTCCCAGTGTAATCGCTCCGTTCAACATAAATTTCATATTGCCGGTTCCGCTTGCCTCTTTAGATGCAAGAGAAATCTGCTCGGAAATGTCACAGGCCGGAATCAGACGCTCAGCATAGCTTACATTGTAATTCTGCACCATAACTACCTTCATATGATCTTTCACCTGAGGGTCATGATTAACGATTTCCTGTAAAACCAAAAGTAAATGGATGATATCCTGAGCAATCACATACGCAGGCGCTGCCTTTGCTCCAAAAAGGAAGGTAATGGGTGTCCTGGGCTTTTTCCCTCTTTTGATTTCCAGATATTTATGAATAATATAAAGAGCATTCATCTGTTGCCGCTTATATTCATGAAGCCGTTTTATCTGAATATCAAAAATAGACTCCGGGTTGATCTCTTCCCCTTCATGCTCCCTGATATAAGCTGCCAGCTCCTGTTTCTTCTTTCGTTTGATCTCTGCCAGTTGATCGAGAAGCGCCTCATCATCACGATAGACCAATAGTCTTTCCAGCTCCATGGCATTCTTTTTAAAGCCCGGACCAATATTTTTCTGGATCAAAGCCGTCAGCTCCCGATTACAGCAAAGCAGCCAGCGACGGAAGGTTATTCCATTGGTCTTGTTATTAAACTTTTGTGGATATAGCCGATAGAAAGCGTTCAATTCCGTGTTTTTCAATATTTCCGTGTGAATAGCGGCTACACCATTTACTGAGAAGCCATAATGGATATCAATATGAGCCATATGCACCCGATCATCCCGGTCGATGATCTGTACAGCCGGGTCATCATATCTGGCTTTAATTCTGCTGTCCAACTCTTTGATAATCGGCACCAACTGGGGAACCACCTCTTCCAGATAACGTAATGGCCATTTTTCCAATGCCTCTGCCAGAATCGTATGGTTGGTATAAGCACAGGTTTTGCTTACCACCTCAATGGCTTCATCCATAGTAAAGGCCTTATCCTCCACAAGAATCCGAATCAGCTCAGGAATAATCAGTGTAGGGTGAGTATCATTGATCTGAATGACCGTATGCTCATACAGCTTGCGCAGATCGTACTTCTTTTCCTTCATCTCTCGTAAAATCAACTGAGCGCCGTTACTAACCATGAAATACTGTTGATAAATTCTTAGGAGATTACCGGCCTCGTCAGAATCATCAGGGTACAGAAACAGGGTCAGATTCTTATCAATCTGCTCCTTATCAAAAAGAATTCCCTCCTTTACCAATGACTCATCCACCGACTCCAGATCAAACAGTCTCAGCTTGTTCACCCCGTTATCGTACCCTACCACATCAATATCGTATAGGCGGGAAGTAACCTTTCGCTCCCCAAAATAAACATCAAAGCTGATTCCGGTCTTGGTCAGCCAGGAATTCTTTTCTATCCACTCATTCTTTTGGGCTACCTGTAACCGGTCTTTAAAGGCTTGTTTAAACAGACCAAAATGATAATTCAGTCCGATTCCCTCTCCAGGCAGTCCTAAGGTGGCAATTGAATCCATAAAGCAGGCCGCCAGCCTTCCCAACCCGCCATTTCCCAGAGAGGGCTCCGGCTCGATTTCCTCCAGAGCAGCAAGATTTTTTCCCTTGCTGGCTAACACTCCCTCAAGAAAATCATATATCCCCAAATTGGTAATATTATTCATCAGCAGCTTACCGATCAAAAATTCTGCAGAAATATAATAGATTTTCTTTTCTCCCTGGTTGGTATTAGAAGCTGTCATCAGTCTCTTTACCAGTATCAGTACCACATAATAGGTTTCTTCATCGGTCAGATTTGCTGCCTCCTTCCCGAACATTTCCAGAGAAATTTCTTCCAGTTGCTTATCCATATTCATTACCAGTATATCCTTTTGCAAATTCGTCTGTGCTGACATCTGCTCCTCCTGTCCTCCTATTACTATCTTATTCCCATAACTATTCAGAGCCATGCAAATTTACATTCCGTGAATGCTTGCATTCAAACAGAATTGTAAATTTATATGGCGTATGGATTTCTGAATAGATACCTGTATTTTATGATACCAGGATCAAAAGGTCTGAACCTACATGAGCTTGTTCAAATGTGGGTGAATGTCCTTGAGACCCGCCAAAATATGAGCTTAAAGTGGGGCGTAAGCACCACGATATGCGAATATTTTGCAGGATTGTGGGAGTACGAAGTACGTAACAATCCGTAGGTATCATAGTTAGGGGCTTTTGA